>CBHTTW010000130.1:0-7206 GCA_966096025.1 uncultured Alphaproteobacteria bacterium
TGGTTATGTGGTCAGCGCTTATGAATATGCCTTCCGCTATGGCGGGCGCGCCGATTTCAGCCGCAAGGGCGAGGTCGAGCCGGGCGTGGATTGCCCGCATGGCGCGACCCGCCACTTTGCCGATCCCGAGCAAACCAAGATCGCGGTGGCGCGGCAAAAATTCCGCTCCCAACAGGAGATCGATTGGATCGCCCGTCCGCCGGGGCTGGATCAGGTGAGGTCGCCCCAGGGGGCATATTTCAGCATTTGGCAACGCGCCATCGCCTATCGCGGCTACAAGCGCGGCATCGAAACCTACGTCAATCCTTGGGCGGCCGACGATCCCGGCCAGCCGCAAGTGACCAGCCGCATCGGTGACGGCTTCAATCTGGACGGCAAGATCAAGGCCAACGACTTTGTCAGCCCCGATGGCGAGAAGGGCATCGACAACAATCTGTACCGGGCCTGGGGCTGCGATGCGCCCTGGCGCGGCAACGGTAATGCCACCCTCAACATGCGCGCCAACGACAAGATGCAAGAGGGTCTCTACACCATGGTGATCCGGATTTCCGGAAACCAGGATCCGAAGAACGACAGCGATGCCGTGATGGAGATAGGCTATTCGCCGGACAAGATCGTCAAGGACGCTCGCAATGGCGTCGCCATAGATTATTCCTATCGTATTTTGAAATCGGCCCAATATACCAAGCTCAAGGCCAGGATCCGGAACGGCGTGGTCGAGACCGAGCAGGTCGAGCATTTGCACACGCCCCGCATCGCCTGGTTCTATGACCAGACCGGCGACACCAATTTCACCAAGGGCAAGATCAAGCTCAACCTGGCCGCTGATGGCTTAAGCGGCGCCGGCATGCTTGGTGGCTATCGCAATTGGCGCGATCTCTATGCCGAGAACACCTTTGCCCAGGATGGCGGCCAGCAGGGCATCCGCGAGCACGAGGATCATGTGGCGCTCTACCATGCCCTGCGCCGCAATGCCGACGGCATGTACAATGAGAAGACCGGCAAGCATGACGGCATCTCCTCGGTCTATCGTATCAAGTTCAACTCCGCCTTTGTGGTCGATCCCGACAAGCCGATGGATGTTCCGATTTTGGCCGGAGAGGTGTGGCGCAAACAGGCTTTTGAGGCCATCAAGGCCAACACCATCAAAGGCGCCGAGACCCGCATCCCGCAGCCTGTCCCGCCGGGCACCACCGAAGCCGCTTTCCCCGGCATGGAGCGGCGCACCGAAGGCCTTCCCAGCCGGGATTTCTTCATCAAAACCCTGGACCGTCCGCATTTCCCGCCCGGTACGGCCAGGAATTTCAGCGGCCATATCGTCGACGATGACGGCGACCGCGTAGACAAGAACGACAAGAAGCTTGACGAAGACGGAACGCCGCTGCCCCCTGCCAAGCCGCAACAACAGGTCAGAAGCGAGGCGCCCGCGACACTGGCGTCGGCGCAAACGCCGTAACGGGGAGGAAGCTATGATCCTGCGACACCGTCTGATGATTTCCGCCATGGCCGCGGGTCTGGTGGGCGGTGTCTCCCACTCTGCGTCTGCGGCGCCCTGGGTGCGGGGTTATGTGGTCAGCGCCCATGAATATGCCTTCCGCTATGGCGGACGCGCCGATTTCAGCCGCCAGGGCGAGATCGAGCCGGGGGTGGACTGTCCGCATGGCAGCACCTTGCACTTTGCCAATCCCGAGCAGACCAAGAAGGCGGTGGCCAAGCAGAAGTGGCGCCTGCCGGAAGAAGCACAGTATGTCGCCTACCCGCCGGGTATCGACAAGGTTCGTTCGCCCCTGGGAACGCGCTTCGGCATTTGGGTTCGCGCCCTTGCCTATCGCGCCTACAAGCGCGGCATCGAAACCTACGTCAATCCTTTTGCCGCCGAAGATCCGGGCCAGCCGCAAGTCACCAGCCGCATCGGCGACGGCTTCAATCTGGACGGGGTGATCAAGGCCAATGATTTTGTCAGCCCCGATGGCGAAAAGGGCATCGACAACAATCTCTACCGCGCCTGGGGCTGCGACGCGCCCTGGCGCGGTAATGGCAATGCCACCTTGGACCTGCGCGCCAACGACAAGATGACGGAAGGTCTTTACACCATTGTGATCCGGGTATCCGGCAACCAGGACCCGATGAATGACAGCGATGCCACCGTCGAGATCGGCTATTCGCCGGACAAGATCGTCAAGGATGCCCGCGCCGGCATCGCCATGGACTATTCCTACCGCATCCTGCAATCGGCCCAATACACCAAGCTGAAAGCCAGGATTAAAAACGGCGTGGTTGAAAGTGAGCAGGTCGAGCATCTGCATTCGCCGCGAATCGCCTGGTTCTATGACCAGACCGGCGACACCAATTTCACCAAGGGCAAGATCAAGCTCAACATCGCGGCGGATGGCCTCAGCGGCACCGGCCTGATCGGCGGTTATCGCAATTGGCGCGACCTTTATGCCGAGAACACTTTCGCCCAGGATGGCGGCCAACAGGGCGTTCGCGAACATGAGGATCATGTCGCGCTCTATTACGCCTTGAGGCGCAATGCCGACGGCATGTACAATGAAAAAACCGGCAAGTATGACGGTATTTCGTCGGTCTATCGCATCAAGTTCAGCTCCGCCTTTGTGGTCGATCCCGACAAGGCGATGGAGATTCCGATCCGGCCGTTGGACGAGCCGCGAAAGCGCATCTTCGAGGCGATCAAAGCCAATACCATCAGGGGCGTCGAGACCCGTATTCC
Organism: uncultured Alphaproteobacteria bacterium; assembly: GCA_966096025.1. Classification (GTDB taxonomy): domain Bacteria; phylum Pseudomonadota; class Alphaproteobacteria; order Micropepsales; family Micropepsaceae; genus Rhizomicrobium. The sequence continues at coordinate 2,732 of CBHTTW010000130.1, forward strand.
GCAACCGGTGCCGCCCGGCACCGGCGAAGCATCCTATCCCGGCATGGAACGCGGCGTCCGCGACCTGCCAAGCAAGGATTTCTTCCTCAGGGTGCTGGACCGCCCCCATTATCCCGACGGCGTGGGCATGGATCAACGCGGCAATCCCATCGACGACCATGGCAACCGCATCGACAAGGACGGCAACCGGCTGGACGATGCGGGCAAACCGATCAAGCCGCAACAGCAGGTACGCAACGGAAGGGCTGCGACCCTAGCGTCCGCACAAGAGCGTTAAGCGACGATCTCCGACAGCGGCTTGTTGGTCATGTTGGAGTCGGTGCCCCAGCGGTCGATCGACAGGCCCATGGCCTGCTGAACGGTCAGCCCCACCCGCGCCACCGTCGAGCTGACCCCCGCGCAATGGATGCCGGTCTTGAGCCGTCCGCTGGCCGAGCCGGCCAGCAGCATGGGAATACCGTCCACCGCATGCAGTTTGGCATTGCTGGTATCGGTATAGGCCAGCACCAGGCTGTGATCGAGCAGGGTGCCGTCGCCTTCCTTTATGCCGTCCAGGGCGCCCACCAGATCGGCGAATGCCTCCATGCTGTAGGTGCTGAATTTGGAAGTGACCGGCTGATAGCCCAAGGCCTCGTCCACCGGCTCTTCATGGGTTGACTGGTGGAAGGGCCGCGAGTCGCCGGGCATGTAGATGGTCGAGGCCGGCTCGGAATAGGCCATGTTGAAGACGCGGGTCTGGTCGGTCGCCAGTCCGATGGCGATCAGCTTGGCGATGACCGGGGTCACTTTGCGAAGGTTGGGCACCGACTTGTTCATCGGCAATTCTTCCGGCGCGGCGGGAATTTCGACCCTGGCGGTGATCTCCGGCCGCCGCAATTGCACTTCCAGGCTGTTTTCCAGCTCGCGTACCGAGGTGAAATACTGGTCCAGCCGGGCGCGGTCGCCGGCGCCGACGCCCTTGGCCAAAAGCTTGCGGTCATCTGCCACCACCGACAGCACGCTTTTCTGCAACATGGCTTCCATGCTGGGTTTCCAGTCGGCCTTGGACGGATCCTGAAAACCGGTCCCGAACAGACGGGTATAAAGACCCAGCGGAGAGACTTCCGGCGGATTGATATTGCTGCCGCCCAGGCTGGAATAGCTTTCGCGCTTGTTGCCGGAACAGGCCACTTCGATGGAGCGGAAGCGCGAGCCCTGCCCGATCGCATCCGCGATGGTCTGGTCGATGGTCTTCGTGTCGAACTGAAAATCCTGGGCGGGCGCCATGCCGGTGGTGATCGCGGCATTGCCGGTCCAATGCTGGATATTGGGCTTGTCGTCGATATAGGCGCGAAAGCCGCTGAGCAAATTGAATTTGGCCTTGTAGGGCTTCAGCGAATCCAGTTGCGGCATGTCTTCGTAATTGGCGCCGACCGTCTTGGGCAAAAACAGGCTTTTGGTCAGGCCGCAGCCCCAAAAATAGGTGCCGAAGCGGGTGGGAATCGCCTTGCCCGTGGCGGCAAGCGCCTGGCCATTGCCGTCCAGGAAACAGTCCAGGAAAGGCAGCGACACCGCGGCGGCGGAGCCGTGAAACAGGCCGCGCAACAAAAACCGGCGGGTGTGAATCATGACTAGCGAGCCTCGTTCAACGAAAGTTTTGACGGAGCCGGTTCGGGCGGCGGGGCGCCGAAGAATTGCTTGCTGGTGACAATCGATTTCAGCAGCGCCGGAAGGCGATAGCCGCTAGCGGCAAAGCCGTCCACGAAGGGCTGGACCGTGCGCTTGTCCAAATCCTCGCTGTTGGCGCCGACGCCATAGGCGAACAATTTGCGCGCAAAACAGGCGGGCACTTTGGGATTGTCGTGCAGATATTGCCCGAGGCCCGTGCCGTCGGAAATGCGCTTGTTGCCGATCACGGCCGAGACATCGATGTCATGGCCATCGTCCTTGAGCCGGCGCGCGCCGATACTGTCGAACCGTTCCAGGGTCAGCCCCATCGGATCGCTATGGGTGTGGCAGGACACACAGGCCGGTGTCGTGGCATGCGCCATCAGCCGGTCGCGCACGGTGCGCAAATTGGGGTTGTTGGTGTCGTTGACGATGGAGAAGTCGACATTGGCGGGCGGCGCCGGTGTCGGCTCGCACATAAAAATATCCAGAAAGGCGACGCCGCGCTTGGTGGGCGAACCGCGTCCGGGATGGGAGAACATGCTGAGCATGGAAGCCTGGGTGACGATGCCGCTGCGGCCGTCGGCTTCGGCGAACTCATACGGCATCCATTCGCCGTTGAGATTGTAGGGCACGCCATAGGTCCAGGCGAGCGGGCGATTGATGAAGGTCTTGCGCGTGGTCAGAATATCGCGGAAGTCGCCATTCCTGGTCAGGGTCAGATCGACCACCGTGCGCAAAGTCTCTTCGCGGGAAGCCGAGGAAACTTCATCGCTGTATTTGGGATAGATGGTCGGGTCCTTGGTGATGACACCCAGCGTATCCAGCTCCAGGAAATCGGCGAAGAATGTCCGCATGCCGGTTTCAAGCCGCGGCGAGGCCATCAGCCGGGCCGCCTGGGCCGCAACACCGGCATCGCTGTCCAAGGCGCCCGCCTTGGCGGCGTTCAACAACTCCTGATCGGGGGTCGTATCCCACAGCATGTAACTCAGCCGGGCGGCGCGGCTGTATCCGTCCAGGGTGTAGTCCTTGCCCTTGGCCACCGCCATTTCGGGACGGAAGAGAAAATCCGGCGCGGACAAAAGCGTGGTCAGGCTGTAGCGGATGCCGGTGTAAAAATTTCCCGACAATTTGGCCGCGGTGTCGGCCGCGTCCAGCCGCGACTTTAATTCCCCGGCGGTCAGCGGCCGGCGAAACAGCAGCAAGCCATATTGTTCGAGGACCTGGCGAGCGCAAGCGCGATCCGGCGCCGTGACGGATTTCGGCGCGCAGGAAATCAATTTCGCGCGGTTCTTTTCGTCCACCACCTGCCTGGCGATGCCGTCGGCGATCTTGGCGTAACCTTCAAACCCCGACGGCGTGATGGAAAGCGTGCTGCTGCTGGCCGCGAGCAAGCCGCCGATGCGGCGGTCGGTTTCGAACTTCCCCTGTACCGCAATGGCGGGGCCGAAAATATCGGCGATGGAATTCCGGTACTGGGTTTCGGTCAGGCGCCGCAGTCCGGTCAGGTAAGGTGCTTGGGTCGCGGCATGGACCGCGCCTTGGGCGGCCATCAGGCCTAGCCCAGCCAACAGGATCACTGCGCGAAGTCTCATGGCCCCTGTCCGCCCTTATGCCCCGGTCCGGGGCTTGCTTGAGTCTATTGTAACCCCCGTATGGGGCAAATAAGCGGCTCTGTCGTCCCTAACGGCTGTCACTTTGTGTTTGTGCGTTGCAACAAATGGCGGCAATCCGCGATATTATATTGTCAGACAAATTAATCCGGCGCCAGTGGTGCGCCGGTGTGGCAGATCGGATATTATTGCGTTGCTTTGAAAGTTCGGCGCTGAAATGGCTTCCTTGAAGACGCAATTTCTGGTCGGGGCGGTGCTGGCGGTGACGGCCAGCCCTGCTTTGGCGGCGCCCTGGGTTCGCGGCTTTGTCGTGGATAATTATGAACCCGCTTTCTATTACGGCGGACGCGCCGGAACCGAAGAGCCCGGCACCGATTGCCCCAAGGGCACCATTCCGATCCTGGATTATAAAAAGGAATTGAAAACCAGTTGGCGGACCCAGGCCGAAATCGACAAGATTACCCTGCCCGTTTCGGCAGGCGGCGAAGGTGAGCGCGCGGTATCGCCCGCCATGCAGCATCGCGGCTTCCGCGGGGATATCGACACCTACATCAATCCCTTCACCGCGCCCGATGCCGGCATGCAGCAGGTCACCGGCACCATTGCGGAAGGCTTCGACCTGGACGACAACGCCGATAGCGGCGGTTTCATCAGCCCCAAGGGCGAGCGCGGCATCGACAATGCCTTCTACCGCGCCTGGGGCTGCATCATGTCCTATCGCGGCACGCCCTATCACGCCTATCTGAGCCAGCGCGCCAACGACAAGATGCTGGACGGGCTTTACACCATGGTGGTGCGCCTGTCGGGCAATGGCGATCCGATGAACGACGACAATGTCACCTTCGAGATCGCCTATTCCCCCGATCATGTGGTCAAGGACCCGCTGGGCAATCTGGTCCAGGATGTCTCGTTCCGCGTCGTCAAGAGTTCGCAGTACACCAAGCTGAAAGCGCGTATCCGGGGTGGCGTTCTGGAAACCGAGCAGGCCGATGTGCGCATGCCGGCATTCTCCTGGGGCGAGACCAACCGCGGCGAGACCTTGTTCCAGAAGGGACGCGTGCGCCTGGTGCTGAACCAGAATGGCGGCCTGTCGGGCCTGGTCGGCGGCTACCGCGATTGGCGCGACGTCTATAACAAGGACACGTTCAACGTTCCTTCCGGCGGCGCGACGCGGGAAACCTATTATCACCAGAACCAGATCTCGATGTATTACGC
>CBHTTW010000131.1:0-7183 GCA_966096025.1 uncultured Alphaproteobacteria bacterium
TTTACGGGCTGGGCTTTGGCTTGACGACATCTGTCACCAGCCCGATATGGGTGAAACCCGACGCGGCCAACAGGCCCATCACTTCCATCACCTTGCCGTAATTGGCCTGGGTATCGCCGCGCACGAAAATGCGCTGGTCGTAGCCATTTTCGGCGATGGCGGTGAGTTTCTCCACCAGGGCTTCCTGCGGCACCTGCTCCTTCTGCAGGAAGATGACGCCGTCACGCCGCACGGTGATGGACAAGGGCTCGCGGTCCTGACCCAAAGCGGGCGCCCTGGTCTTGGGCAGGTCCACCGGCACGCCGACGGTCAGCAATGGCGCCGTCACCATGAAGACGATGAGCAGCACCAGCATCACGTCAACAAAGGGCGTGACGTTGATCTCGGCCATGGCACGGCGGCGCATCCGTCCCCGCCCGCGCGCACTGGAATGCTGAATACCCGCCGCCATTAGCGCGAAACTTTCTCGTCGAGCTGACGCGACAGGATGGCGGAAAATTCGTCGGAAAAGGCGTCCAGCGAATTCACATAGCGGCCGATCTCGGCCACGAAGCGGTTGTAGAAAATCACCGCCGGAATGGCGGCGAGCAGGCCCATGGCGGTGGCGAACAGGGCTTCGGCGATGCCGGGCGCCACCACGGCAAGGGTGGTGTCATGACGCGCGGCGATGGCCGAGAAGCTGTTCATGATGCCCCAGACCGTGCCGAACAGGCCGACAAAGGGCGACACCGAACCGATGGTGGCCAGGATGCCGAGATTCTTTTCGATGCCGTCCGTCTCGCGCAAAATGGTGACGCTCATCGCCTTTTCGATGCGCTCCTTGATGCCCGGGATCGCCGCTTCCCGCAAACCGCCCGGCGCATCGAAGGCCCGCCGCCATTCGCGCAGGCCGGCAATGAACATGGCGGCCAGGGGATGATCGTTATGGGCGGCGAATTGCTGATAGAGCTCGTCCAGCGACTGGCCGGACCAGAACAGCTTTTCGAAGCGGCGCGCCTTGCGCTTGAGACCCGACAGCGCCACCAGCTTGTTGAAGATGATGGTCCAGGACCACAGCGACGCCACCAGAAGCAGGATCATCACCGCTTTCACAATATAATCGGCGCGCATGAACATGTTGACCAGCGAGAAGCTGTCACTGGCGTTGCCAACCGCCTCGGTGCCTGCCAATGGCGCCACGGCCTCGGTCTGGGCGGGCGCGCCGACCGGCGCGGCGATCGGCGCCTGCGCCCAGGCGGGGCTGTTCAGCACCGGCGCAGCCAGGCTGGCGGCAAGAATCAGGAAAGCGGCGACAAGGGGTTTGATCATGGGGAAAACCTTTTGGCGCCAATGCGCTAATGAACGGCTAATGGCCTGCGATCTTGGCCGAAATTTGACGAATAAGCTCAAGTTTCATCCTGGGCAAGGAAAGGCGCAAGAGTCTGTAGGACGTTTTTGGGCAGACGGCGCGGCTTACCCGTTAACGTGGTGATACAGGCTTCGATCCGTCCCTCCACCAGCAACACATCGCCGCACATGACCCGCTGCAGCACTTTCAGGCGGGCGCCGGAGCCTTCGGTCAGAATGGTATGCACCGCGATCTGGTCATCCAATCGGGCGGGCCGGAGAAATTCCAGTGCGACGCGCCGAAGCGCCCAGGCGGTGGGCTCGTCATCCTCCAGCCCCGCCATCTTGGATATGCCCGCCAGGCGGAAGAATTCGGTGCGGCCGCGCTCCATATAGCGCAGGTAATTGGCGTGATAGACAACGCCGGACAGATCGGTGTCTTCGTAATAGACGCTGATCGGCAGGATATGGGTCTTGCCCTCGATGCGGCCCAAACCTTGGAGCATGTTTTTAGCGCCGTCATTCATCGCTATCGCCCGAAAAAAGTCCGGTCTGTAGCGGCGATTGCGGCGGAGCGTTGAGGCCGAGATGGCCGTAAGCCGCCGATGTCAGCATGCGTCCGCGCGGCGTGCGCTGGACAAAACCCTGCTGCATCAAAAAGGGCTCGACGATTTCCTCGATGGCATCGCGCGCCTCGCCCAAGGCGGCGGCGATGGTTTCGATCCCCACCGGGCCGCCGCTGAAATTCTCCGCGATCAGAGTCAGATAGCGGCGGTCGAAGGCATCCAACCCGCGCCAGTCCACATCCAGCCGGGTCAGGGCGGCGTCGGCCACATTGGCATCGACGCTGGCCTGTTTGGCGACGGAGGCGAAATCCCGCACCCGCTTGAGCAACCGACCGGCGATCCGCGGGGTGCCGCGCGAACGGGCGGCGATCTCGCGCGCCCCGTCTTCGGTCAGATTGAAGCCCAGCACCTTGGCGCCGCGCGCCACGATGGAGAGAAGTTCATCCGGCGTATAGAAATTCAGCCGCACCGGAATGCCGAAACGGTCGCGCAACGGCGTGGTGATCAGGCCGGAACGGGTGGTGGCGCCCACCAGGGTGAAAGGCGCGAGCTGGATTTTCACCGAACGCGCCGACGGCCCCTCGCCGATCACCAGGTCCAATTCATAATCCTCCATCGCGGGATAGAGGATTTCCTCCACCGCCGGATTGAGGCGATGGATTTCGTCGATGAACAGGACGTCACGCGGCTCCAGATTGGTCAGAATGGCGGCCAGATCGCCCGCCTTGGCCAGCACCGGTCCGGAGGTGGAGCGGAAATTCACCCCCAATTCGCGGGCCACGATCTGCGCCAGGGTGGTCTTGCCCAGCCCCGGCGGGCCGTGAAACAGCACATGATCCAGGGCCTCGCCGCGCGCCTTGGCGGCATCGATGAAGATGGAAAGATTTTCACGCGCCTGCTGCTGGCCGACGAAATCCGCCAGCCGCTTGGGCCGCAGCGAGGCTTCCAGCCCGTCATCGTCGCCGCGTTCCGGCGTCAGGTCCTGGTTTTTTACCGCGCTCACCGGGCCATCCCCTTCAGCGCTTCACGGATCAAAGCGCCGGTTTCGGTCTGTTCGCCCAAGGCCTGGACGGCACGCGCCACCGCTTCCGCCGCCTTGGCATCGGCATAGCCCAGATGCACCAGCGCCGACACCGCATCGCCTTCCGGCCCGCGCGGCGCGGCCACCGCATGCACCACCGGATCGCTGCCCGCCATCATCGCCGGCACCTTGTCTTTCAATTCGGTAGCGATACGCAAGGCGAGTTTTGGTCCCACACCGGGCGCGCGCCCGATCATCGCCTTGTCACCCAGGGCCAGGGCCCGCTGCAAGTCGCGGGGCGAGAGAGTAGACAGCACCGCCAGCGCCACCTTGCCGCCGACATTCTGCACTGTCTGCAGCAGGCGGAACCATTCACGCTCCTCGGCGGACGCAAAGCCGTAAAGCTTGATGGCGTCGTCGCTGACTTTCATCTCGATCATCAGGCTGGCATGGGCGCCCACCGTCAGCCGCGACAGGGTCGAGGCGGGACACAGAACCAGATAACCCACCCCGCACACATCCAGGATCACCGTATCATCGGCGATGGAGTCCACGGTGCCGGTGAGTTTGCCGATCATCAACTGGCCACCATGCGGGCGCGTGTCGTGGAAAGATGTGCATGGGCGATGGCGGCAGCCAAGGCATCGGCGGCATCGGCCTGGGTGACGCCGCAGGCGGGAAGCAGCCGCTTGACCATGAACTGCACTTGTTCTTTTCCGGCATGGCCCGCGCCGACCACGCACTTCTTGATATGGTTGGGGGCGTATTCGGCGATCTCCAATCCGGCCTGCGCCGCCGCCAACAACGCCACGGCGCGGGCATGGCCGATCTTCAAGGCGGCCTGGGGATCGCGGGCGACAAACGCCTGTTCCACCGCGATGGAGGCCGGTGTGTGTGTCTGGATCACCAGCGCCAGCTCGCGATGCAGGGTCATCAGCCGCACCCCCAGCCCGCTGGCGGTCTTGGTGGCGATCACGCCATGGGCGACATGGGAAAGCCGCGAGCCGCAGACATCGATCACCCCCCAGCCCATCTGGGCCAGGCCTGGGTCCAGGCCAAGGATGCGAATCGTCAGGCTCATGGCCTGTTTGTACCCTTTATGTTCGGGCTTGTCCTAAGGCCCGCCGCAAATTGAACCAGCGGCGGTCAATAGGGGCGACACCAATGAACCCCTTGGCCTATCCCAGAACATCCGGGGGCCGGAAGCTCCTGTTCGTTCTGCGGAACATAGTATCTCCAGCCACCGTCGAAAAATGGCGTTATCAGAATCACGACGCCGTGGCCGGGGTAAACGACGACCATGCTGGGTTTGAGGCTCGTTATCGTGCCTGGCCAGCGGCTTTTCGGGACGTCCGAATAGCGCTCGGTCGGATCGGTGACCATCAAAGTCTGAGATTCGGCTTTGATCGTTTTCAGTACCGATTGATCATGGGTTCTGAGATAGAAACCGCTAATCCAAACCTTCACTGCAAGAATGGTGATCGCTGCCAGCGCGATGAACCCACCGCCGATCCAAATCGCAGCTTTCCGGAGTCTGCTCATGCACCCCTCCCCAGCCACGGTAACAGCCAGACGAGCTTGTCAGCCAGCTTTTCAAACTGGCGAAATGCCTTACATGGCGGCTTCTCAGGCGGTCTTGGCGAAATCCAGCATCGCGGTGGCGATTTCCCGCTCGCCCATGATCACCTTGTTGGCGCCATGGGCCAGCAGATGATCGACCTCGCCGTCGAAATGGGCCCGCGCCACAATGGCCAGGTTGGGATTGGCGCGCCGCGCCTGCTGCACGATCTGTCCCGCCTCGAAAGCTTCGGGGATGGCGACGAACAGCATTTTGGCCGCCTTGAGATTGGCCGCCGCCAGCACTTCATCCTTGGCGGCATTGCCACGGATATGCTCGATGCCGGGATCGCCCACCGCGCCTTCTTCGACCACCAGCAAGGGCAGCTCGCTCTTGATGCCATCGGCGATAAGCCGCCCCACCCGGCCGTACCCCACCAGCACGGCATGGCCGGTGAGCTTGGTGGGTTCGGGCGCCGGCTTGGGCATGTCGGGGGTGGGCACGGCTTGGGCCGCGGCCTCGCGCCCCGCCGCCGTCGCAAACAGGAATGGATTGAGGAAGATGGAAAGAATGGAAGCGCCCAGGATCAGGTCGCGGGCGTCTTCCGGCAAGACTTTCAGCCCGATCCCCAGATCGGCCAGGATGAAGGAGAATTCGCCGATCTGAGTCAGGCTGACCGCGATGGTGAAGGCGCTGGCGGCTTTGACCCCGAACAGGCGCAGCAGGAAAAAACAGGCGACGCCGCCCGCCATCACAATCCCGAAGGTCAAGGCCAGCGCCGCGGGCTCATTCACGATCACACGGGGATCGAACAGCATCCCCACCGAAACAAAGAACAGCACGGCAAAGGCGTCGCGCAGAGGAAGCGATTCCTCGGCGGCGCGCTGGGACAATTGCGAACCCGCCAGGATCATGCCGGCGAAGAAGGCGCCCAAGGCGATGGAAACGCCGAACAGAACGGAGGCGGCAAAGGCCACGCCCAGCGCCACCGACAGAACCGCCAGGCGGAACAGCTCGCGGCTGCCGGTATGGGCGATGTAATGCAGCATGGCCGGAATCACGCGGCGGCCCACCAGCAGCATCAGTGCGGCGAATATGGCCAGCTTGCCGAAGGTCAGGCCCAGGCTTTTGGCCAACACCATCATATTGATGTCGCCGCCCTTCAACACCGCCGCGATGGGCGGCAAAAGCACCAGCACCAACACGGTGAGCAGGTCCTGCACCACCAGCCAGCCGATGGCGAGGCGGCCGCGCCGCGTCTCGGTCAGGCGGCGGTCCTGAAGGGCGCGCATCACCACCACGGTCGAGGCCACCGACAGGCAAAGACCGAACACAAGACCCTGTCCCAATGGCCAGCCGAAAACGAAGCTGGCGCCGACCCCCAAAGCGGTGATTGTCGCCATTTGCAGGATGGCACCGGGCACCACCGTGCCCTTCACTTCCATCAGGTCGCGCGGCTTGAAGTGAAGGCCGACGCCGAACATCAGCAGCACCACGCCGATATCGGCCAGTTGCAGGGTGAGATGCTGGTCGATCACCACCCCGGGGCTGAAGGGGCCCACCACCACCCCGGCCAGCAGATAACCCACCAGCGGCGGCATTTTCAGCCGTTGCGCCACCGTACCCAGCACAAAAGCCAGGCCGATGCCGATGACCAAGACGCCAATCAGGGGAGACATGTGTTCCATGCCGCCACTATGGCGGCAGATGCCGCGCGCTAGAAGCGAAAACCGCCGGATTTGCGGATTTTGGAACCATCATCCAAGGTCAGCGGATAACGGCGGCTGGAAACCCAGCCATCTTCATCCAGATAAAGCGCGCCGCCGGGATCCTTTAACAAAGGTTGGTTTGTGCCCCGGTAATTGCCCCAACCCGCGATTTCCGGGCCGGAGTCGAATTTGAGGCGCGAGATGGTCCGGACCCGAAAACCGGCGCGCCGGACGGAGATAGTGACCGGTGGATTGACTCGCCGCATCCCAACCCCTCCTTCAACGGCGCGGGTCTTTTGCGTCCTGAGTTCGTCGCGCGTGCTCACATGCTCTTCGCATGCTCCGCGCGACGCTCCTGCTCAGGCCGCAAAATCCTACGCGCCTATCCCGTTAATTTCGCCATCAACGCATCCGAGAATTCGTAATTACCATAAACGTTTTGAACGTCGTCGTGGTCGTCCAGGACTTCGATCAGCTTCATCAATGTTTCGCCCGCATCGTCGGCCACGGCGACATTGTTCTGCGCCCGCCAGACAATGGCGGCCGAGGCCGGCGCGCCCAGCTTGGCTTCCAAGGCATCGCGCACCGTGGCGAAGTCTTCCATGCTGGTGAGGAATTCATGGCCATCGGGAGTTGAGACGCATTCATTGGCGCCGCAGTCCAATGCGGCTTCCAGCATTGCATCCTCACTGCCCTTGGCGAGCGGATAGGTGATCACTCCGACATGATCGAACAGGAAGCTGACCGAGCCTGTCTCCGCCATCGCGCCGCCATATTTGGCGAAGGCGGCGCGGACATCGGCGCTGGTGCGGTTGCGATTGTCGGTCATGGTCTCCACGATCAGCGCCACGCCGCCGGGGCCGCGGCCCTCATACCGGATCTCGTCATAATTTTCGGCATCGCCGCCGGTCGCCTTGGCGATGGCGCGGGCGATATTGTCCTTGGGCACCGACTCCTGCTTGGCGGCGATGATGGCGGTGCGCAGGCGCGGATTGTGCGCCGG
>CBHTTW010000132.1:0-7156 GCA_966096025.1 uncultured Alphaproteobacteria bacterium
GCGCAAAACAGGTGGCGCCGCTGCCCGACATGCGCGCCAGCAGCGCGCCCGGCAAGGCGCTCATGGCGGACAGAACCTCGCCGATCACCGGCTGAATGCGCCGCGCCGGTTCTTCCAGATCGTTGCGCGTGGTTTCCAAAAAGCGCAGCACATCGGCGGTGTCGGCAAAACGGCCCTGCGGCAGGGTCATGTCCGCGCCGCTGCGGCTCTGCAAGGCCGCGAACACATCCTTGGTCGGGACCGCCACGCCGGGATTGACCAGCAGCATGGGCACGCGCGGCATGGTTTGGACGGGGCGCAACACCTCGCCGCGCCCTTCCATGAAGCTGGCACAGGACAAGACGCAGACGGGGATATCGGAACCCAGACCGGCCGCGATCTCGCGCAATGCCGCTTCGTCCTTTTCCAATGCCCAAAGCCGGTTCAGACCGCGCAGCGCCGCCGCCGCATCGGCGGAACCGCCGCCAATGCCCGAAGCCACCGGCAGATTCTTTGTCAGGGTGAGATTTGCGCCCTGATAGCTCAGGGCACGCGCCGCCCGCAGCACCAGATTATCGCCCTCGCCATCCAGTCCCTTGGCGAAGGGCCCTTGAATGTTCAAGGACAGAACAGGCGCGGGCTCGATCTGGAGCACGTCGCCCATATCGGTGAAGACCGCCAGGCTTTGCAGGGGATGAAAACCGTCGGCGCGACGCGTCCCGACATGCAAAAACAGATTGATCTTCGCGGAAGCGCGCTCTGAAATCACTTTCAAGCGGGCTTTTCGGTCAGACCGGTCTTCAGCTTGCGCTCGATCGCCGCCTTGTCGGTATCGGCGTCGCTGAAAGTGAGCGCGTGATTCCACTGGAAGCGGGCATCGATGCGCTTGCCGGCATGCCACAGCGCGTCGCCCAGGTGATCGTTGATGGTGGGATCGCCCGGCACCAGCAGCACGGCGGCCGCCAGGGTGGTGGCGGCTTCCTCATAGCGGCCCAGCTTGAAATAGGCCCAGCCCACGCTGTCGACGATATAGCCGTCATAGGGCCGCAAGGAGCGGGCCTTTTCCAGCATGGTCAAGGCCTGGGAAATATTGCGGCCGCGGTCCACCCAGCTATAGCCGAGATAGTTCAGCAATTCCGGCTGGTCCGGGGAAAGTTTCAGCGCGGTCTGGATGTCGGCTTCGGACTCGTCCAGCCGCTTGAGCTTTTCCTTGGCCATGGCGCGGGCATAGAACATGGTCCAGTCGCGCTTGGAGGGCCGCCCGATCGCCTTTTCCGCCTGGTTATAGGCATCCACGCTTTCCGCGAACATGCTGGAGGTGCGATAGGTATCGCCCAGCGCCACCCAGCTTTCGCTGTCATTCGGTCCGGAGGCGGCCAGCTTCTTGAGGGCGGCGATGGCTTCCTCGCCCTTGCCCAAGCGCTGCAGATCCAGCGCCGCCTGCACCTGCGCCATGCGGTAATAGGGCGAGGACGGCTGAATCGAGCGGTAAATCTCGATCGCGACATCGAACTTGCGCAAGGTTTCGAAGCGGTCGGCCAGCAGCACCTGCGCCAATCCCAGATCGGGGCGCAGATACAACGCCATGCGCAGATAAAGGATCGAGACATCGGCGCTCTGGCCGTCGGTCAGCGAGGCGGCGATGCCGAACAAAGTCTCGGCGGCGCCGTCGGCGGGATTGCGCACCAGGCTATCGGGACGTTCCTTGGCGGCAATACGCGCCAGACCCGGAATGATGACGCTGGCCAATCCGCCGTCGGCGGCATGAGAGCGGTACAGTTTGACGGCCTCATCGATGCGGCCGGCGCGCTCCAGGAAGCGGCCATAGGCTTCCAGCACCCGCGGCGACGGCACGCCGGTGCCCAGCGCTTTTTTGTACGACGTTTCCGCGACGGCGGGCTTGCCCAGATAATCCTGCAACAGCGCGGTATGGAAGGCCGCCATATTTTCCGTGCCGGCCTGTTCGAGCAGTGACTGAAGGTCCTTTTGCATGCCCGCTTCGTCGCGCTGGGCCGCCGCCGCCCAGGCATCGAACAGCGACAGGGTCAGCACCGAAAAGGGTCCCTTGGCCGACAGCGAAAGATGCTTGCGGGCCTCGGCATAATCCTTGCGCTTGAGAGCCGCCACCGCCAGGGTCAGGCGCGCCGAACGTTCGTCCGGCGTGGCCACCACCGTCGATTGGGCATATTTGGCGGCGGTGTCCATGTCGCCCGAGGTGATGGCGTAGAAAAAGGACAGGTTCAGCAGCGAGGTGTTGCCGGGATCGTTGGCCAGCGCCTTGCCGTAATATTGCGCCGCTTGCGGCAGGTCATGCTCGCCGGCCGCGAAGCGCGCCGACAGATAGGTGGAAAAGGCTTCCGCCTGGGGATCGGGCTTCAGCGCGGCGGGCATGTCGGACGAGGTGGCGCATCCCGCCAGCGACAAGGCCAGCAGGGAAACCGAGAGCAGAGAAACGGCGCGGCGCATTCTTCTCCTACATATTCGCATAATTGGGTCCACCGCCGCCTTCCGGCGTGACCCAAGTGATGTTCTGTGACGGATCCTTGATGTCACAGGTCTTACAATGCACGCAATTCTGGGCGTTGATCTGAAAGCGCGGACCTGAGCTTTCCTCAACCACTTCATAGACACCAGCCGGGCAGTAACGCTGCGCCGGCTCCGCATATTCGGGCAAATTGACCGAAATGGGAATGGCCGGATCGCGCAGCACCAGATGAACTGGTTGATCTTCCTCGTGATTGGTGCCCGAAAGAAACACACTGGACAGCCGATCGAAGGTTAACTGCCCGTCGGGCCGGGGATAGGAAATCCTGGCGCTGTCGGCGGCCTTGCGGAGCCCGGCAAAGTCCGGTGCCCCATGTTTGAGGGTTCCCAGCAGGGAAATGCCCAAAAGCTGGTTGGTCCACAGGTCCAGGCCGATAAAGGGCAAGGCGAGCAGACTGCCCAGCCGCGACCAAAGCGGCTTGGCATTGCGCACCAGATACAAATCCTTCGCCACCCAGCTTTGGGAAAAGGCCATGTCATAGCCGGAGAGGCGGTCGCCCGCCCTGCCCGCGCCAAGCGCTTCGGCCGCCGCTTCGGCCGCCAGCATGCCGGTCTTCATCGCATTATGGCTGCCCTTGATGCGGGGCAGGTTCACAAAGCCCGCGGCGCAGCCGATCAAGGCACCGCCCGGAAACGACAGTTTGGGCACCGACTGATAGCCGCCTTCGGTGATGGCGCGCGCGCCATAGCCGATGCGCTTGCCGCCCGTCAGCATCTTGGCGATCGCCGGATGGGTCTTGGCGCGCTGGAATTCGCCGAAGGGGTCCAGCCAGGGGTTTTTGTAATTGAGATGGACGACAAAGCCGACCGAGCAGAGATTTTCGCCCCAGTGATAGAGAAACAGGCCGCCGCCGGTTTCATTGTCCAGCGGCCAGCCCATGCCGTGCAGGACAAGGCCGGGCTTGTGCTTATCGGGCGGCAGCTCCCAAAGCTCCTTCAAGCCGATGCCGAATTTCTGCGGCTCGCGCCCCTTCTGAAGTTCGAATTCCTCGCAAAGCTGCTTTGACAGGGAGCCGCGCGCGCCTTCCGCGAACAAAGTGTATTTGGCGCGCAGCTCCATGCCGGGGGTGAAACCGTCCTTGCGGCGGCCGTGCTTGTCCACACCCAGATCGCCGGTGATCACGCCCCTGACCGTGCCCTCCTCCACGATCACCTGCGCCGCCGGAAAGCCGGGATAGATTTCAACCCCCAGGCTTTCGGCCTGCTGTCCCAGCCATTTGCAGAGATTGGACAGGCTGACGATGTAATTGCCCTTGTTGCTCATCAGCGGCGGAAACAAAAAATGCGGCAGTGGCATGGCACCGGTCTCGGTGAAGAACCAGAAACGGTCGTCGCGCACCGGGGTCTGGACCGGCGCGCCTTTTTCCTTCCAGTCGGGGATCAATTCGCTGAGCGCCTTGGGATCGATCACCGCCCCGGACAGGATATGCGCCCCGATCTCCGAACCTTTCTCCAAGACACAGACCGAGATTTCCATGTTCAGCTGCTTGAGCCGGATGGCGGCGGCAAGTCCGGCCGGCCCGCCGCCGACTATCACGACGTCATAGGTCATGCTTTCGCGGGCTTCGGACATGCAATCGCCTTGTTATCTGCCGTCTTTTCTAACTGGCCTCACGACCTGCCGAAAGCCTATGATCGTACAATGAGCGACCCGTTAGCGACCCTGAACTGGCTGGTGGAGGCCGGTGCCGATGAGGCCATTGCCGCCGAGCCGGTAAACCGGCTGGCGGCCCAAGCCCAAGCCCAAACAATGTCAAAGCCTGTCGCCCCCCTGCCGATGGCCGCGCGCCCTGCTCCCGCCCGCGCTCCGGCCATTTCCGGCGACACCATCGGCGATGCCCAATCGGCGGCCGCCTCCGCCACCACCCTGGCGGAACTCAAGGCCGCGCTGGAAGCGTTTGACGGCTGCCCCCTGAAACGCACCGCTACCAACACCGTCTTTGCCGATGGCGTGGCGGAAGGCGGCATCATGCTGATCGGCGAAGCCCCGGGGCGCGACGAAGACCGTATCGGCAAGCCCTTTGTCGGACGCGCCGGACAATTGCTGGACAAGATGCTGGCTGCCATCGGATTGGACCGCGCGAGCAACGCCTACATTACCAATGTGATCAACTGGCGCCCGCCGGACAATCGCGATCCCACGCCGGAGGAAGCCGCCGCCTGCCTGCCCTTCCTGCGCCGCCATATCGAACTGGCCCAACCGCAACTGATCATCCTTTTGGGCGCGGTGGCGGCGCGGCATGTGGTGGGCGTATCGGACGGGATCATGAAACTGCGCGGCCGCTGGCTGGAATACCGCGTGGGAAGTTCCATGGTGCCGCTGATGCCGACCTTGCATCCGGCCTATCTGCTGCGGCAACCGGCGCACAAGAAACTCGCCTGGCGCGATCTTCAGGCGGCACAAGAGAAAATGCATCTGCTGGGATTGCCGCGAGGTACGACGCAGTCTAACTAGCAGCATTGCTCGAAGGGACTGAGATCATTCGTATACGTCTTATTCTGGCCTTTTCGCTGCTCACCGTCTCGGCTGCGTTCGCGCAGACCGGGTCGCCGCCTGCGCCCGCCGCGCCGCAAATTCTCAGTGCCGAGGATGTCGCGCTTTACAAACAGATCATGGCGGCGGAACGCAAAGGCCAGCAAGCCCGCGCCAAGACCCTGTTCGCCAAAGTCAGTGATACATCCCTGCTGGGTTATGCCGAGGCCGCGCGCCTGCTCTCCGCCAAGCGGGTCAAGATCGGCGATCTGGTGGATTGGCTGAAAGACAATCGCGAACTGGCCATCGCCGACCGCGTCTATCGCCTGGCGGTGGCCCATTCGACCAGGAAGGTCCGCCGCCGCCGCAAGACCATTATCGTGGCGGTGGTGACCAATATCCCCGCGCCCGCCAGCGTGGGGCGGCGCACCGGCGGCTATGAGGATCTGGAACTGGCCGAACCGCGCCCGTCCTCGGATGCGGCGCGCGCGGTGATGCCCAAGATCCTTTCTGCCATCAAGGACGGCCAGCCCGACCAGGCTTTGGCCCTGATGCAGCAGGTGGCCGCCAATTGCCCGCCGGCCGACCAGGCGGTGCTGGCGCATCGGATCGCCGCCTCCTATCGCGCCGAGGGGCGCAACAGTGACGCCTATAAATTGGCGACATCCATCGCCGATCCCAGCGTGCCGCAATTGATGTGGGATGCGGGCTTTGCCGCCTACCGGCTGGGCGATTGGGCCAATGCCATTCTCTGGCTGGAGAAACTGTCCGAAACCGTTTCGGCGCAGAACAATCTTCGCGCCCAGGGCGCCTTCTGGGCGGCGCGCGCCCATATGCAGTCCGGCGATCCGCTGAAGGTGGTGACCTTGCTGAATTTCGCCGCCGAAAAGCAGCCCAGTTTCTACGGCCAGATTTCAGAACGCATGCTGGGCATCGACACCCAGACCGGGTTTGCCGACGCCATTCTCAATCAAGACGATTTGCGCGAGTTGATGGCGGTGCCGTCGGCGCGGCGCGCCGTGGCGCTGTGGCAGATCGGCGAAAGCGAGTTCGTCGGCCCCGAACTCAACCGCGCCTTTGTCAACAATGCCGAGCGGCTGGACCCCGCCATGGCGGCCCTGGCGCGCGACATCGGCGTGCCCAATATCGAGCTTCGCGCCAGCGAGGCCAGCGCGGCGCGCGGCACCATGCTGACCGGCCTGTTTCCGGTGCCGCCTTACAGCCCCGATGGCGGCTATCGCATCGACAGTTCACTGGTTCTGTCTTTCGCGCGGATCGAAAGCCGCTTCCAGACGGGGGCCACTTCCCCGGTGGGGGCGCGCGGGTTGATGCAGGTGATGCCCGCCACCGCCAAAAAGCTTGGGGTCAAGGACCCCGACACGCTCTATCAGCCGGGCGCGGCCCTGGCGGTGGGACAACTCTATATCGAACAGCTGCTCAACAGCCTGGACGGCAATCTGCTGGAACTGGGCGGCTCCTATAATGCCGGACCCGGCGCGGTGAGCCGCTGGCGCAATACAAAGGCAGGGGGCAAGGCGGGCGGCAATGCCGGCGGCGACGATGCCCTGCTGTTTGTGGAAAGCATTCCGGTGGCGGAGACGCGGTCATACGTCAAACGGCTGATGCTCTATCACTGGCTGTATCGCCGCCGCTTCGGCCAGGACGCCAAGAGTTTGGACGATACCGCCCGCGGCCAATGGCCGGTCTATCATCCCGGCGAATCCACCGCCGCCACGCCCAATCCGTATGGGTTGAGGTTGAGTGCGCAAAAGTAGCGACGCTTAAAACGCGTCTGTCATTCCCGGCCGAGCATCGCGCTAGCGATGCGAGGGGAAGGGAACCCAGGTGCATAGACCGGGCCTATTCCATCCACCTGGGTCCCCTTCCCTCGCGATGCTTTGCATCGCTCGCCGGGGATGACAGGAGGTGTTTTTAAAGCCTTGCCAGCATCCGCGACGGCACGCGCCCGGAGCGACGGCCAGGCGCGCGCAGCGAGCCGTCGGCCGCGCGACCAAAAATTAGAGTCTTGGGGGGGCGCCCCGGGGGGGTCGCCACCCCGGGAGGCAAAACCTACCCCCCCCCCGCCCACCGGTCGGCGTGCGGGTAGGGGAGGGGGGAAGGTGGCAGGCCCGTCGCCTCCCCCCTTATCCTGTCTGGCAC
>CBHTTW010000133.1:0-6994 GCA_966096025.1 uncultured Alphaproteobacteria bacterium
AAGATTGCGCCATGACCCGATATGGATGTGGGTATGCACTTGGCCACATTGCAGCACGCCCGCGCAATCCGGTAAGTTTGCAGTCCACGGGGCCGCGGGCGGAGCCGCCCTTTTTACAAGGATAATTTCCATGAAGCGCCGCCGCGTCATCTATGAAGGCAAGGCCAAGATCCTTTACGAAGGAACGGAGCCGGGCACCGTCATCCAGTACTTCAAGGACGACGCCACCGCCGGCAATGGCGCCAAAAAGGACACCATTGAGGGCAAAGGCGTCCTCAACAACCGCATCAGCGAATATCTGATGACCCAGCTGCAGGGCATTGGGGTGCCGACCCATTTCGTGCGCCGGTTGAACATGCGCGAGCAGCTGATCAAGGAAGTCGAGATCATTCCGCTGGAAGTGGTGGTGCGCAATGTCGCCGCCGGCTCCATGTCCAAGCGGCTGGGGATCGAGGAAGGCACCGCCCTGCCCCGCTCCATCATCGAATATTATTACAAGAATGACGGCCTGCAGGACCCCTGGGTCAGCGAAGAGCACATCACCGCTTTCGGCTGGGCCTCACCGCAAGACCTGGACGACATCGTCAATTTGACCATCCGGGTCAACGACTTCCTGTCGGGCCTGTTTTTGGGCGCCGGCATCAAGCTGGTGGATTTCAAGCTGGAATTCGGCCGGCTGTGGGAAAACGACTATATGCGCATCGTCCTGGCGGACGAGATCAGCCCGGACAATTGCCGCCTGTGGGACGTCACCACCAACGAGAAGCTGGACAAGGACCGTTTCCGCCGCGATCTGGGCGGTGTGGTCGAGGCCTATAGCGAAGTCGCAAAACGCTTGGGAATCATGCCCGAATCGGTGCAAGGCGAGAACAAAGGCCCCGTCCTGGTACAGTGAGTATTGCTTTGAAAGCCCGCGTCTTCATCACCCTCAAAAACGGCGTTCTTGATCCGCAAGGCAAGGCCATCGGCCATGCCCTCAACGGCCTGGGCTTCGGCTCGGTCGGCGAAGTGCGCCAAGGCAAAGTGATCGATTTGGAACTGTCGGGCAGCGATGCCGAAAAGGCCAAGTCCGAGCTCAAGGCGATGTGCGAAAAGCTGCTCGCCAATACCGTGATCGAGAAATACGAAATCGAACTGAAGCAATGACCCCCGACATGGCCGGCTTGTCCGGCCATGGAGAAATCAAATGAAATCTGCCGTCATCGTCTTTCCCGCTTCCAACTGCGACCGCGACGCCAAGGTCGCGCTGGAGCAGATGACCGGCAAGACGCCGCACATGGTGTGGCACCAGGACAGCGAATTGCCGGACGTGGACCTGGTGGTGCTGCCGGGCGGATTTTCCTACGGCGATTACCTGCGCTGCGGCGCCATGGCCAGCCAGTCGGCGGTGATGAAATCGGTCAAGGCCCATGCCGACAAGGGCGGCATGGTGCTGGGGGTGTGCAACGGTTTCCAGGTCCTGACCGAAAGCCACATGCTGCCCGGCGCGCTCATGCGCAATGCCGGCCTCAAATTCGTCTGCAAGCCGGTCGGCCTGGAAGTCGAGGAAACCCAATCCGGCTTCACCCGCAAATATGAACATGGCCAGCGCGTGACTTTTCCGGTGGCGCATGGCGAAGGCAGCTATTTCGCCGATGAAGAGACGCTCAACCGGTTGGAAGGCGAGAACCGCGTCGCCTTCCGCTATGCCAAGGGCGAAAATCCCAATGGCTCGGCCCGCAACATCGCCGGCATCCTGAGCGAAAAACGCAATGTGCTGGGCCTGATGCCCCACCCCGAACGGGTGGTGGACGAGGTGCTGGGCGGCACCGACGGCCGCAACCTGTTCCACAGCCTGATCGAAACGCTGTCATGACCAAAATCACGGCTGAAATGGTCCGCGAGCACGGGCTTTCGGATGACGAATATGCGCGCATCCTGAAATTGATGGGCCGCGAGCCGAGCTTCGTCGAGCTGGGCATCTTCAGCGTGATGTGGAGCGAGCATTGCTCGTACAAGTCCACCCGCGCCCATCTGAAAAAGCTTCCGACAAAGGCTCCCTGGGTGATCCAGGGCCCGGGCGAAAATGCCGGGGTGATCGATATCGGCGACGGCGACGCCGCCATCTTCAAGATGGAATCCCACAACCATCCGTCTTTCATCGAGCCTTATCAGGGCGCGGCGACGGGCGTCGGCGGCATCATGCGCGATGTCTTCACCATGGGCGCGCGTCCCATCGCCATGATGAATGCGCTGCGTTTCGGCGAGCCGGAGCATCCCAAGACACGGCACCTGGTGTCCGGTGTGGTGTCGGGCATCGGCGGTTACGGCAATTGCATGGGCGTGCCCACCGTGGGCGGCGAAGTCAATTTCCACAAAAGCTATAACGGCAACATCCTGGTCAATGCCATGTGCGTCGGCCTGGCGCGCCAGGACAAGATTTTCCTCTCCGCCGCCAAGGGCGCGGGCAATCCCGTGGTCTATGTCGGTTCCAAGACCGGGCGCGACGGCATTCACGGCGCCACCATGGCCTCGGCCGAGTTCGACGATGCGTCCGAGGAAAAGCGCCCCACCGTCCAGGTCGGCGATCCCTTCACCGAAAAGCTGCTGCTGGAAGCCTGCCTGGAATTGATGGCGACCGACGCCATCATCGCCATTCAGGATATGGGCGCGGCGGGCCTTACCTCGTCCTCGGCCGAAATGGGCGACAAGGGCGGCTCGGGCATCGAGCTCGACCTCGACAAGGTGCCCCAGCGCGAAGCCAATATGACGGCCTATGAGATGATGCTGTCGGAAAGCCAGGAGCGCATGCTGGCGGTCTTGAAACCCGGCCGCGAAGCCCAGGCCGAAGCCATCTTCAAGAAATGGGAATTGGATTTTGCCGTCATCGGCATCACCACCAACACCAATCGCCTTGTCATCAAGCACAAGGGCAAGGTCGAAGCCGACATGCCGATCACCGCGCTGTCGGATGCGGCGCCGATCTATGAGCGCCCCTACACCGAGCGCAAACCCCTGACCGGCGAGCCAAGCTTCGACAAAAGCAAGAATGTGCTGGCGTCGCTGAAAACCATTCTGGCTTCGCCCGACATGGCGTCGCGCCGCTGGGTGTGGGAGCAGTATGACCATACCGTGATGGCCGATACGGTGCAGGTGCCGGGCGGCGACGCCGCTGTGGTGCGGGTGCATGGCACGCAAAAGGCCCTGGCGATCACCACCGACGTGACGCCGCGCTATTGCAGGCCCGATCCGTTTGAAGGCGGCAAGCAGGCGGTGGCGGAAGCCTGGCGCAACCTGACCGCCGTGGGCGCGGTGCCGCTGGCCGTCACCGACAATCTGAATTACGGCAATCCGCAAAAGCCGGAAATCATGTGGGAAATCGTGGCCGGAATCGACGGCATCGGCGCCGCCTGCCGGGCGCTGGATTTCCCGGTGATCGGCGGCAATTGCTCGCTCTATAACGAAACCAATGGCGAAGGCATTTTGCCCACCCCCGCCATCGGCGGTGTCGGCTTGATGCAGGACGTCACCAAGATGGCGACAGTGGCGTTCAAGCGCGCCGGTGATGTGGTCATTGTGCTGGGCGAGACCAAGGGCCATCTGGGCCAATCCATCTACCTGCGCGAAATTGAAGGCCGGGAAGAAGGCGCCGCCCCCAAGGTCGATCTGGCCATCGAAAAGAAGAACGGCGATTTTGTGCGCAAGCTGATTGAAGCGGGCCGTGTCGATACCGTGCATGACGTGTCGGATGGCGGCTTGCTGGTGGCGATTGCCGAAATGGCATTGCCGCGTGGTATCGGCGCCAGTGTGGGCCTGGCGGGATTGCCGCAAGCGATTCCCTTCTGGTTCGGCGAGGACCAGGCGCGTTATGTAATTGCCGCGCCGTTTGCCGAAGCGGAAAAGATCAGGGCGGAAGCCACGGCCGCTTTCATCACAGTCGCCGAGCTGGGCAAGACCGGTGGCGACAGCCTGATCTTGGAAGACAAGGACAGTGTGAAGATCGCCGCCCTGAAAGACGGCTTTGAAAGCTGGTTCCCCAATTTTATGTCGGGCGAAGAAATCCCGGTCACCAATTGATTCTTGCCCTCACCCTTCGACAAGCTCAGGGTGAGGAGTAGACTCTGTTCCTCATGCTGAGCTTGTCGAAGCATGACTTAATGTGAGGTGTTGCCATGGGCATGAAGGGCAGTGAAATCGAGAAGTTCATCAAGGACGCCTTTCCCGACGCCGAAATCGAGATGAAGGACCTGGCGGGCGACGACAATCATTGGGCCGCCACCGTCAAATCATCCGCTTTCAAGGGCAAGACCCGCGTGGCCCAGCATCAAATGGTCTATGCCGCGCTCAAAGGGAATATGGGCGGTGTGCTGCATGCCTTGCAGCTGACCACGGTGGTTAAAGACTAGAACAGATCGCCCCAGCCGCGCTTGCGGACCCGGCGGTATTCGTCCTTGTCGCGTGATGCCACGAACTGCGCCCGCAATCCGGTCTCGTCGCACAGCTTGAACGTCAGGCCCGGCTTGCTCTCCAGCGGCGGCGCCAAGATGCGCGCGCCCGCCGCCACCTTCTCCCGTGTCATCACGACATAGGCAAAGCGCTCATCCTCGAATGGCACGCTCGCCTCTTTGAGCAGCATATGATCGCGGGAACGTGGCAGGCGTTTGGAAAAATGGCACCAGTCATCGCCTGTCAGGGGACATGCCTTGTCATGGGTACAGGGTGCCGCCACATGCGCGCCCGCCGCTATCAGGGCCGCGCGCGCGGTGCGGATGCGGGCGAAGCCATCCGGCGTGCCGGGTTCAATCAGGACCAAAGCTTCGTCGGCCGACTGCCACAAATCGGCCGCGATGGCTGCGGCTTTTTCTTTTGGCAGTTCCGCCAGCACATAGCTCGCCACCACCAGATCGGCTTTCGGTTTTTCGACCCCAAGTTCGCCGGACAGAATTTCCGCACCCGCCAACGGGCCCTCATCCGCCAATTTGCGCGCCAGGGCCCGCAAGGCGGGATTGTGATCCAGCATTGTGATAGCGGTCATGTCGGGCCATTGCCCGATCGCGGCCCAGCTTGCCGCGCCGGTGCCCGCGCCCACATCCAGCAGGCTCGCCGGTGCAAAACCCGGCATCGCCTGCGCCAGACTCGCGAATACCGCAGCACAGGCGGCATGGGTGGCGGGCATGCGCGCCACGGCATAGGCGATGGCATCCGCCGGGGTAACAATGGCCGCCGAGGTCGCACCCTGGCGATAGCCCGCCGACTGTTTTTGTGTCGCCATGGCCAGCGCCTTGCGCGGCAAGCCATCCAGCAGAACGGCCAGGGCTTTGGTTAAATCCGGATGCATGAAAATCCAGCAAAAACGCGCGTTTTTGGACCTGTCTTGACCCTTCAGGGCCCCATGCTTAGATCATAGCCGAGATCAAGCCGCGAGTTCCAAAATGTCCGATGTCCAGGCCCGCATTGCCGACGATGTGAAAAACAACGACGTGCTGCTTTACATGAAAGGTACGCCGGCTTTCCCGCAATGCGGCTTCTCGGCGGTGACGGTGCAAATCCTGTCCCACATCGGCGCCAAGTTCAAAGCTGTCAATGTCCTGGAAGACCCGGAAGTGCGCGAAGGCATCAAGACCTTCTCCAACTGGCCGACCATTCCGCAGCTGTATGTGAAGGGCGAGTTTGTCGGCGGCGCCGACATCATCCGTGAAATGTTCGAACAGGAAGAACTGGTGCCGTTCCTGGAACAGCATGGCGTGGCGCTGCAGCCCGCCTAAGCCTGAACTAGCTTTTGAAGTGCCGCTGCCACACCGGCGCAATTGCCGAGCGTTGTGACACCGCCTCGGCCAGCGCCATCAGCTTTGGGATATTGGCCAGCTTCCAATCCGGCTCCAGGCTCCAGCGCGTGAACATCGCGGCATAAATATCCAGGATCGAAAAACCCCGCGCCAGCAGGAACGGCCCCTTGATCATGCGCTCGATGATAAGGATGCGCTCGCGGATGCGCTCGCGCGCGATTTTGCGCACCGCGCCCGCATCGCCGCCATCGGGCATAAAGCGTTCCGGATAATCGACAATCTCCACGATGGGATAGATTTCGCCCGCCATGAAAGCCAGCCAGCGATAGGCCAGCGCCCGGTCGTTGCTGGCCTGGGGCGGCAACAGCCGCGCCTGCGGGAAATGATCGGCCAGGGTGAGCAGGATGGCGGCGGATTCGGTGATGATCTCGCCTTCCGGCAAGCGCAGCGCCGGCATCTTGCCCGACGGGTTGATGGCCAGGAATGCGGGCTGTTTTTGCTCGCCTTTTTCCAGCGATACCAGCTCAAAGCGATAGGGTGCGCCGGCTTCGGCCAGCGCCGCCTCGGCGCTGAAAGCGCCCGATCCCAGATCGCCATATAGCGTAAAGCTCATGGCGCCAGCCTAGCGCGGCTGCACAAAAGAAAAAGCCCGCAAGTTGCCTTGCGGGCTTTTGCATAACTGCAATGTCTAAAACTCAGCGCGAATAGAATTCGACGATCAGGTGCGGCTCCATCTGGACGGCGTAAGGAACGTCCGCCAGCTTGGGGGTGCGCAGCAGCTTGACCGACTTGCCTTCGCTGACTTCCAGGAAGTCGGGCGTGTCGCGCTCGGTGCTCTTGGAAGCTTCCAAGACCAGCGCCATCTCACGCGCCTTGGGCGACAGTTCGATCGCGTCCTTTTCGGTCACATGGTACGAGGCGATGGTGACGCGGCGGCCATTGACCTTGACGTGGCCGTGGCTGACCAGCTGACGGGCGGCAAACGGGGTCGGCACAAACTTGGCGCGATAGACAACCGTGTCCAGGCGGGTCTCCAGCAGGCCGATCATGTTCTCGCCGGTGTCGCCGGGACGGCGCGAGGCGTCCTGATAATATTTGCGGAACTGCCGCTCGGTGATGTTGCCGTAATAGCCCTTGAGCTTCTGCTTGGCCTGCAGCTGGGTGCCATAGTCGCTGAGCTTCTTGGCGCGGCGCTGGCCGTGCTGGCCCGGACCATAAGAGCGCTTGTT
>CBHTTW010000134.1:0-6990 GCA_966096025.1 uncultured Alphaproteobacteria bacterium
GTCAGCGTCACCGCCAAGGACAAGGCCACCGGCAAGGAGCAGCAGATCCGCATCCAGGCCTCGGGCGGCCTGTCGGACGCCGACATCCAGAAGATGGTCAAGGACGCCGAAGCCCATGCCGCCGAAGACAAGAAGCGGCGCGAGTCGGTGGAAGCCAAGAACCAGGCCGATGCCCTGATCCATTCGACGGAAAAGGCAATGTCCGAGCATGGCGACAAGGTTGCTGCGGACGAGAAGACCGCGATCGAAGCCGCCCTCGCCTCGCTGAAGGACGCCGTCCAAGGCGACGATGCCGAAGCGATCAAGGAAAAGACCAACACCCTGGCCCAGGCTTCGATGAAGCTGGGCGAGGCGATGTACAAGGCGCAGCAATCCGAGGCCGCGGCTTCCGATGCCGCCGCCGCCGGCGCCGGCAACAAGCCGGACGAAAATGTGGTTGACGCCGACTTCGAGGAAGTCGACGACAACAACAAGAAAGGCGCTGCTTAATCAGTACCGGCCCTTCGCGCGCAGGCGCGGAGGGCCTTTTGTTTCTGGTTCCGGGGGCGGATCTTGTCTATGAAGCGCTGCTATTACGAATGCCTGGAAGTCCAAAAAGGCGCGACCGGCGATGTCTTGAAATCCGCCTATCGCAAAATGGCGATGAAGTTTCATCCCGACAAGAATCCCGGCGACCACACCGCCGAAGTCAAATTCAAGGAAATCAACGAAGCCTATGACGTCCTGAAGGACGATCAGAAGCGCGCGGCCTATGACCGTTTCGGCCATGCCGCTTTCGAAGCGGGCATGGGCGCGGCCGGCGCGCGCGCCGGCAATCCGTTCGGCGACTTTGGCAGTTTCGGCGATGTCTTCGAAGACATATTCGGCCAGATGATGGGCGGCATGGGCCGGGGCAAGCGCCAAAATCGCGGCCAGGACCTGCGTTACAATCTGCAGATCAGCCTGGAAGAAGCATTCCAGGGCCGGGCGGCGGAAATCAAAGTCCCCACCATGGTGGCCTGCGAAGTCTGCTCCGGATCGGGCGCGGAGCCCGGCCACAGTCCCGAGACCTGTCCGACTTGCGCCGGACACGGCAAGGTGCGCGCCACCCAGGGCTTCTTCACCATCGAGCGCAGCTGTTCGCCCTGCCGGGGCAGCGGCAAGATCATCCGCAATCCCTGCAAGAGCTGCCGCGGCGCCGGCCTGGTGCAAAAGGAGCGCACGCTGAATGTGGATGTACCGCCCGGCGTGGAGGAAGGCACCCGCATCCGCCTGTCCGGCGAAGGCGCGGCCGGGGCCAATGGCGGCCCGCCCGGCGATCTTTATATTTTCCTTTCGGTCACCGAACATCCGATCTTCCAGCGGGACGGCCATGACCTGCATTGCCGCGCCCCGGTGTCTTTTGTGACCGCCGCGATGGGCGGCAGTATCGAAGTGCCCACCCTGGATGGCGGCCGGGCGAAGGTGGTCATTCCGGAAGGCACCCAGCCGGGGCGGCAGTTCCGTCTGCGCGGCAAGGGCATGCCGGTGCTGCGCAGCGCCCAAAAAGGCGATCTTTATGTCGAGCTTGCGGTGGAAACGCCGGTCAAACTGACCCGGCGGCAGAAGGAATTGCTGCGCGAATTCGAAGCCGAAAGTGGAAGCGGTACCCAGCCCGAAGCCGAAGGCTTTCTTGCCCGACTGAAGGATTTCTGGAAAGCTTGCGAGAAGTAAGCACTTCGCCCGATCCCCCGAGGCAAAGGCTTGTGAACAGGAAACAAAAGGCAAGGCTGATCCATGACCACGACCCTTGCCGATAATTTTCGCTTTCTGCGCGCGCTTATCGCGCGGCCCAAGGATGTCGGCGCCATCATGCCGTCCAGTCCCGCTCTGGCCGAGGCCATCGCGCGGCAGATCGATCCAAAGGCCGGGCCGGTGCTGGAGATCGGGCCGGGCACCGGGGTGATCAGCCAGGCGATCCTGGCCCGCGGCGTAGACCCCGAACAGCTGACCATGCTGGAATATGACGAGGATTTGGCCCAGCACCTGGCGGCGCGCTTTCCCAAGGCGCGGGTGTTCCAGGGCGACGCTTTCGACCTCGATGCCACTTTGGGCAAGCCGAACGGCTCACCTTTTGCCGCCATCGTCTCCGGCATTCCCCTGCTCAATCATGCCATGAGCCGCCGGCTGTCCTTGATGGCGGGATTGGCCAGCCGGTTGATGCCGGGCGCGCCGCTGATTCAATTTTCCTATGGCCCCAATGCGCCGGTGGTGCCGCCGCCGGGCTTTACCGTCAAGCATGCCGCCAGCGTGCTGGCCAATTTCCCGCCCGCCAAAGTGTGGGTCTATCGCAAGGCGTGATCAGCCGCCGCGCCGTCCATACAGCATGGTGACGTTGATGCGCCGGTTCAGATAGCCGGGCTTGAACGCGATATGATCGGTTTCGTGAAACAGATCGGAATCAAAGATAACCGCCCGGTTGGCGCGATAGGGCACGACAATCGGCTCGGCCCCGGTCTGGGCCAATAATTCCCGCGCGGCTTTTTCATCACCATTGGAGCGCAGCGAGTTCCAGTCCAGGGGCGGTTTTTTGTTCCAGATCACCAGCCCGCCATTGGCGGAATCAAGGTTGGCCTCGTCCGGTGTGATCCAGAAATTCACATTCACCGCCGCCTGATCGGCATGAATGCGGATGCCCGACAGGCTGGAGTCATATTTGAATCCCCACCATTGGCCGAGGCCGAGTGTGCCAAAGATGGTGGGAAAGACCTGGCGCAATTCCTCGGCGATCTGGGCCAGCAGCGGACAGGCAAAGCCGGAATCGGGCATCGCCCCCAGATAGCCGTCGGGATAAGGCTTTTTCCAGATGGTCGAACCCCAGCAAAAATGCCGGAGCCCTTCCAGCGCCTGGGGCGTGAGCAGATTGTCGATCACCGCGACCTTTGGATCGCTCTTCTCCCATTGCGCCGCGATCGCCGCCGCATTGGCGGGATCGACGGCGGCCGATGCCAGTTTTTCCCCGCCGGCGATATGAAACCGCTCCACCGCGATGCCTTGCGCGGCGAGATAGTCGCGCTGTTCCATGTCATGGCGCTTCTTGAAATCCGGATCGCCGTCTTGCGTCACCGGCATTTCCCGATGCGCCAGCACGGCGCGGCGGCGATAGCTGTCCAGGCCCTGGGCGATCTGGCCGGTCTCGCACAACAGCGAACCTCTTACCGCCAGCGCATGGACATGATCGGGGGAAAGCGCCAGCGCCTTGTTCACCGATTCCGCGGCGTCTTCAAAACGCCGCACCACTTGCAGGCAGGCGGCGCGATTGGACCAGGCATCGGCGCTGTCCGGGGCCAGGACCAGGGCACGGTCATAGCTGGCTATGGCCTCTTCAAAGCGCATCCGGTGACGCAAGACATCGCCGCGCCCGCTCAAGGCATCGGCGACATCGCCGCCCAATCCATGGGACACCGCGCGATCGAAACTGGCGACGGCCTCGTCGAACCGCTTGAGGCGGGTCAGCACCGTGCCGCGATTTTTCCAGGCCAGCGCATAGTCGGGCCGGATCGCCAAACAACGGTCATAACTTTCCAGGGCCGGCGCGAGTTGATTGAGAAGGTTCAGCGCCACGCCACGATTGTTCCAGGCATCGTGATTATCCGGTGTCCCGGCGAGAACCTGGTCGAAGGCGGCCACGCTTTCCGCAAACCGCTCCAGGTCCAGCAGCACCACCCCGCGATTGTAGAGCGCGGCGGCAAAGCCGGGCTCCAAACCCAGGGCGCGGTCGTAACTTTCCAGCGCATCGCGGCTCCTGCCCAATGCTTTGAGAGCGGTGCCGCGATTGACCCAGACCGGCGCACCCGGACGCAAAGCCAGGGCGCGGTCGAAGGCGGCCACTGCCTCTTGCTGGCGGCCCAGGCCCGCCAGCACCACGCCCTGATTGTACCAGGCTTCCGCATGTGCCGGCTGGCGGCCGGTCACCGCTGCCAGACTGGCAAGCGCCTCCTCGCCACGGCCCAGGGCCTGCAGGATCACACCCTGGAGCAACAGCGATTCCACCGCCTCGGGCGAAAGCTTCAGGGCGGCCTGTGCCGCCGCCGCCGCCTCGGCAAGGCGTTTCTGCTGATAAAGCAGCACGGCCAGGAGATACTGCGCCTGATAAAGCCCCGGGCTGGCGGCCAGGACCTGCCGGTAGAGCGGCTCTGCTTGCGCCAACTGTCCGCGTTGATGCAGGGCGGTCGCCTGGCCGAGAAGTTGCTGGATCATGGCGCGACCCTAGAGCCTCAATTTCTCAAAAGCCAAATCGGCCTTTTGCTGCGGCCAGGCGTGCAGCAAAGGCCGCGGCATGACCGCTTATGCTGCAAGCTATGCTGCGCGGTAAGTAGTTGTTTTTATTACAAATAGACTAGAGACCGCCAGCAGCAACCACGCCCGCCCAACGCAGCCGCAGCAATGCGTATTTGCGGATCAGGCAAGCAGCAAAGCCGGGCGACAAAAACCGGCTTTGGCCGTATGGAAGAGCCATGCTGAATGACGACGACTTGGTCCGCTATGCCCGTCACCTGGTGCTACGGGAAGTAGGTGGGCCCGGCCAGGCCAGGATCCGCAAGGCGAAAGTCTTGATCGTGGGCGCGGGCGGCCTTGGCAGCCCCGCCGCGCTCTATCTGGCGGCGGCAGGGGTGGGCACTTTGGGGCTGGTGGATGACGATGCGGTCAGCCTGTCCAATCTCCAGCGCCAGATCCTGTTCCGCACCGCCGATATCGGCCGGGCCAAGGTCGAGGCGGGCGGTGAGGCGCTGAAAGCCCTGAATCCCGGGGTTCAAATCCATTCCCACAAAATGCGGGTCACGGCCGCCAATGTGACGGAATTGATCGCCGGCTATGACGTGATCGCCGATGGCTCGGACAATTTTCCCACCCGCTTTCTGCTCAATGACGCCTGCTTTTTTGCCAAAAAGCCGCTGGTCTCGGCGGCGGTGACCGAATTCGAAGGCCAGTTGGCGACCTATAAGGGTCATCAGCCCGATTGCCCCTGCTATCGCTGCCTGTTTCCGGCACCCCCGCCGCCCGGCACCGTGCCCAATTGCTCGGAAACCGGTGTTCTGGGGGCCGCTGCCGGGGTGATGGGCGCACTTCAGGGCCTGGAAGTGCTCAAGGAAGTGGCGGGCCTTGGTGTCGGGCTGACCGGAAAAATCCTTATGTATAAGGCGCTTACGGCAGAATTTCGCACCGCCCGCCTGCCCAAGGACTTAGGCTGTCCCCTGTGTGGCGTCCAGCCCACAATCCGCGATCTTACGGGGCATTCCTGATCAGGGTTTCTACGGTTAACCGGCCTTAAAGCTACCGCCTGCAACATGGCCGTATGGCACGAGAAATCCATTACGAAGTCTTCCGCCGCGTCGGCGCCAAGGGTGGCTGGACCTTGCATGAGGTCGTCACCAAGCGTGACGTCGCCCTCACCATGGCGCAGGAGCTGATGGCCAGTGAAAAGGCCACCGGCGTCAAAGTGGTGAAAGAGACTTACAACGACGAAACCGGCGACTTCCTGACCCTCAAGATTTTCGAGGAGGGGCACAATCAGGTGAAGCTCGCCCCGGCCCAGGAAGAAGCGCCGCACGCCCTTCCCTGCTTCAAGCCGGAAGACCTCTATTCCTATCACGCCCGCGCGACCATGAGCCGTTTGCTGACGGATTATCTGTCGCGCAACAAGATCACCATCACCGAGCTGATCCACCGTGGCGACATGCTGGAAAAGCTGGAAGCCACCGGCACGCTCTATCAGTTCGCCATTCAGAAGGTCGCGGTGGCCCAGGCCGCCAACACCACCACCAATGTTCAGCAGATCGTCAAAAGCCTGAACGAGCTGGCCACCCAGGCTTTCCACCGCGTCTATCGCGATCAGCGCAAGGGCCTGTTTCCCAATCCGGAGGCCCATCAGTTCGCGGAACTCGCGAAGAGCCTGACCGGCCAAGGCAACGCCGCTTACGTCTTCAACGGCGCCTTGGCGCGGCACCTGAAAGACTCCAAAGGCTGGGACGAAAAGGTCCTGATGCTGATCACCATCATGGAAAGCGCGCCTGCCGAAGCGGAGGCGCGCAAGCTGGTTCTATCTTCCATCGACGCAATTCTGGCCGAGGTTCTCAACGGCTCGGCGGCGCTGCATGAATTGATGGGCCCGGCGGAAAATCTGGGCCAGGCGCTGAACAATCTGGTCACCCTGTTCCTGGGCAAGGAGCCCGAAGCCGAGAATCGCGGCAAAGGCCTGGCGGCCCTGACGCATCATTTTGCCGCCGACACCTTGCCGGAGGCGCGCACCGCGGTCGCCAATCGCGTGATCGCCGAATTCAAAAGCAGCAAGCGGCTGTGCCCGGATTCACTGACCGAAGAACTCAAGACCCTGCGTTCCATCGCCAATCGCATCGTGCTGGGCATCGGCAAATATCTCAGCCATGAAGACCTGATTGCGGCCTTCACCCTGCGTTCCAAGCGCCTGGTGGTGCAGGAAGCGGTGGGCCAGTACATCGCCGATGCCGAGCCCGACGAAAAGATCGACCGCATCCTGTTTGTCGAGGACAATATCATCGGCGCCGAAAACAAGCGCCAGCTGGCGAATTATGTCATGCCGGTGCTGAATTCGGCCACCTTCGAGAATGTCTTCCACAATCCGAAAACGCCCCTGGTGCAGCGCTTGCAGCGGCTGACGCAGATACAGTCCCGGGTGCGCCGCTCGGGCTTCATCGATGTCACACGCGAGGAAATCTCGAACCGCATGGACCAGTTGGCGGTTCAAATGGAAGCGCGCGGCAAGCTGCTGGAATCCATCCAGGCCCGCCCCACCTCGGGCTTGGACAAGGCCCAGACCCTGCTGAAATTGATGGTCGGCGGCGTGCTCACAGAAGGCGCGCTGGCCAACAAGGGGCGCGCCCTGATCCTGGGCTATCTCTCCCAGCCCGGCTTTCTCACCAGCTACATGGCGGCCCAGGCCAAGGACGGCCAGCCGCCGGACAGTGAAAAGCTGATGGCGGAATTGATGGAGAC
>CBHTTW010000135.1:0-6973 GCA_966096025.1 uncultured Alphaproteobacteria bacterium
TGGCCTTGGGCATCGGCGTGTCCACGGCATAGAGCCGCGCAATCACCCGTTCGGCATTGGCGTCCATCGCCGCCTGTTTTTCGTCATAGGCGATGGCCGCGATGGCGCCGGAGGTATAGGCGCCCACGCCGGGCAGCGCGCGCAAGTCTTCGGCGGTTGTGGGAAACTTGCCGCCCATGTCATGGGCCACGACCTTGGCGGCGGCATGCAGGTTGCGGGCGCGGGCGTAATAGCCAAGCCCCGCCCAGGCCGCCAGCACCTCATCCTGCCGGGCATCGGCCAGGGCTTTCACGTCCGGCCATTTGGCGAGGAATTTGCGATAGTAATTTCCCACCGCCTGAACCGTGGTCTGCTGCAGCATGATTTCCGACAGCCAGACGCGATAGGGATCGGCGCGTTTCCCGGCGGGGGCGCGCCAGGGCAGAACCCGGCGATGCACATCGTACCAAGCGAGCAGTTTCTTACTAAGACCTGGCTTTTTTGTTTTGGGCTTGGGAGGCATACTTGCGACCATGGCCCGAACCCCCAAAGCCGCACAAGAGACGCCGGCCTTCAGGCACAACCGCGCCACGGTGATCGGCGCCGATGCCAATACCACCGCGGCGGCCGCTTTCCTGCGCGCCGGGTTCAACGATCCCACCCTGGTGCTGCGCTGGAACGAGATTGCCGGACCGGAAGTGGCGCGGCTGGCCCAGCCTTTGAAATTCTCGGAAGGGCCGTCAGGCGGCACCCTCACCTTGCGCGCCGCGCCGGGCGCCGCGCTGTTTTTGGCCCATGAAAAGCGCAGCCTTTGCGAGCGCATCAATGCCTATCTCGGCCGCGCCGCCGTCGCGCAATTGAAATTCAGCCAGGGCGCCCTGCCGGTGCGCCCGCCGCCGCCGAAAGCGCAAAAATCCGCCGGTCCGTTGCCGCCAGCCGATCCCAGCCGCCGCTACCAGGGGCCGGACGGCCTGGCCAAGGCGTTGCAGGCGCTGGCGCGAAGGCGCCAGCCGTAGCGACGGCGGGAAAAATCTGCCAAAAACGCGCGGGTCCTTTTGGGAGACGTCATGTCGCGCAGGGTTTGGATTAT
The DNA here is from genome assembly GCA_966096025.1 of uncultured Alphaproteobacteria bacterium. Taxonomy (GTDB): domain Bacteria; phylum Pseudomonadota; class Alphaproteobacteria; order Micropepsales; family Micropepsaceae; genus Rhizomicrobium. The sequence goes on from CBHTTW010000135.1 coordinate 1,070, forward strand.
CTTGAGCGTGGTCATCGCCTTGGCCGCCGGCGGCGCCTGGTATTTTCTGGGCCGGTCCGCGGTGAGCCAAGCGGCCTCAGCGTCAGGCGCCGACGCGATCACCAGCCACGACATGACCATGGGCAATCCGGGCGCCAAGGTGGTGTTCATAGAATATGCCGCGCCCATGTGCCCGCATTGCGCCCACTTCAACAACGAGATCATGCCCGAGATCAAGAAGAGCTATATCGATACCGGCAAGGTGTTTTACGTTTTCCGCGTCTATCCGATCGGCGCGCCGGATGGCGTGGCGGAAAAATTGGCCCGCTGCATGGCCAAGGAGAAATATTTTCCCTTCATGGACCAGCTTTTCCGCAGCCAGCCGGAATGGGACCCCGAATATGGCGTGCAGGATGTGCGCGGCGGGCTGCTCAAACAGGCCCAGATAGCGGGGATGAGCGAGGCGCAGTTCGATGCCTGCATCGCCGATACCAAGCTGGACGCGGTGATCAATCAGGTCGCCAGCGATGGCCAGGCCAAGTACAATATCACCGGTACTCCGACCGTCGTGGTGAATGGCGTCAATGCCAGCCCCGGCAGGGTGCCGAGCGTGGAACAGATGAAAATGTTCCTGGACAATGCCTTGGCGGGCAAAAAGCCGGTTTAATCTTCAGGCTGGTTGATTGGCCCCGGAAAGCCAATCCGCCACATCCCATAATTCCGGCGGAGATGAGCGATGTCGCGCAAAAGTTTGACCATCCTGGGCCTGTTCGTGATCCTGGCCGCGGCGGCGGCCTGGTATCTCCTGCACAGCATGGGCGGCATGCCCGGGGCCGCCAGTTCTTCCACGGCCCCGCTCTATGAGCCGCTGCCCACCGATCACACCTTGGGCGATCCCAAGGCCAAGGTGACGGTGATCGAATATGCTTCGCCCACCTGCCCGGTCTGCGCCAACTTTCAGATCAACTATTATCCCCGGCTGAAAAGCGAATATATCGACACCGGCAAGGTCTTTTACGTCTACCGCACTTTCTTGCGCCTGGCCGATGACGGGATGGCGGAAAAGCTCGCCCGCTGCATGCCCAAGGGCAAGTATATGGAATTCACCGACACGCTGTTCCGCGAACAGTCGCGCTGGGACTATGAGTTCGGCATTCCGCAGCCCGCCGGAGTCCATGCCGCATTGGTGCAATTGGCGCAGGAAGCGGGCATGAGTGCGGCCGCTGCGGAAGCCTGCATCGCCGCCGCCACCGATGAAGCCGCGATCAGCAGAGTCGGCGAGGACGGGGTGGCAAAATACAAGGTCGCCGCCACGCCGACTTTTGTGGTCAACGGCCAGTCTGAATCGGGTTTTGAGAACCTGTTTTCGCGCATCGACGCCGCCCTGGCAAAATAACGGCGTTTTATCAACAACTTAAGCCGATGGACCGGCGCAAGATTCTCTGCCAAAAGCTTAAGGGCAATTGAGGCGGAGATTCCCGTGTCGCGCAATACGCTGCTTATGGTCCTGGGCCTGGTCGTGCTGATCGCGGCCGGGGGCGCCGCTTATTACTTCACCAGCGGGTCCGGCAATACCGCCAGCGCCAAAGGCTATGAGATCGTCCCGGCCGACCGGATCTTGGGCAATCGCAATGCCAAGGTGGTGCTGATCGAATATGCGGCGCCCACCTGCCCGGTCTGCGCCAATTTCAACGCCAATACTTTCCCGCGACTCAAGGCCGAGTACATCGATACCGGCAAGATTCTCTATGTCTTCCGCATGTTCCCGCTCAGGTCCGACGACGGTTCCGCCGAGAAAATCGCCCGTTGTCTGCCTGAGGATAAGTACTTCGCCTTCATTGACCTGTTGTTCAAGAATCAACCCAAATGGGACTGGGAGTATGGCCTCAAGCCGCCGGAGGTTCATGAGGGGTTGGTTTTGTTGGGGCGCATTGCCGGCATGAGCAGGGAACAGGTTGACCAGTGCATGGTGAACAAAGCTGAGGATGACCGGATCAACCAGGTGTCGTCGGAGGCTCAATCACGCTACAGCGTCAACGCGACACCGACTTTCATCTTGAACGGCACCAGTATCGGTTCCGGCAACATCCCCTTCGACTCGCTGTCGAAGCTTTTGGACACAGAGCTCGCCAAGCAGAAGTAGGCGGCAAGCGTATAAGGACATAGCAGTTGAAGTTCACACGTCTCAGGCTTTCCGGTTTCAAATCCTTCGTCGAACCGACGGAGCTTTTCGTCGAGCCTGGCCTTACCGCCGTGATCGGCCCCAATGGCTGCGGCAAATCCAACCTGTTCGACGCGATGCGCTGGGTGATGGGCGAAACCCGCCCCTCCTCGATCCGCGGCAGCGAAATGGACGATGTGATCTTTTCCGGCTCCGCGGGCCGGCCGGCGCGCAATGTCGCGGAAGTCACGCTCTTCATCGACAATAGCGACCGCACCGCGGGCGCGCCGTACAACGACTTCGACACCATCGAGGTATCGCGCCGCATCGAGCGCGAGGCCGGCAGCGTCTATCGCATCAATGGACGCGACGTGCGCCAGCGCGACGTGCAGATATTCTTCGCCGATGCCTCGTCGGGCGCCGGTTCGACCGCCTTTGTGCGCCAGGGCCAGATCGGCCTGCTGATCTCGCAAAAGCCGCTGGCGCGCCGCGCCATCCTGGAAGAAGCCGCCGGCATCGGCGGCTTGCATCAGCGCCGCCATGAGGCGGAGCTGCGCCTGCGCGCCGCCGAGACCAACCTGTCGCGGCTGGAAGATGTCATCCGAGAAGTCGAAGGCCAGCTCGCCAGCCTCAAGCGCCAGGCGCGCCAGGCCTCGCGCTACCGCAACCTGTCGGGCCATATCCGCAAGGCCGAGGCGCTGGCGCATTATCTGCGCTGGACCGCCGCCGAGGCGCGCACCGCCATCGCCGCCGAGGAACTTTCCACCGCCGCCGCCGCGGTCGCCACCGCCACCGATCTGGCGGCCCGCGCTTCCACCGCGCAAAGCGATGCGGCGGCGATTTTGCCGCCCTTGCGCCAGGCCGAAGCCGAGAAAGGCGCGGCGCATCACCGCCTGATCGCCCAGCGCGAACAACTCGATGCCGAGGAGCAGCGCGCCCGCGAAGCCGCCCAGCGCATCCGCCAGCTGATCGCCCAGGGCCAGGCCGATGCCGAGCGCGAACAGTTGCTGGAGCATGACGCCGACAGCGCCTTGACCGATCTGGAGCGCGAGACGCGCGGTTTGCAGGCCGCCGCCGAGAATGCCGGCCAGGACCTTGCCGCCGCGGACCAGGCCGCGACACAGATGGCGCAAGCGCTTTCGGACGCGGAAAATCTGCTGGAGCGTTTGACCGCCGAATTGGCGGAATGGAACGCCAAAAAAGCCAGCCTGGAACGCGGCAAGGATCTCGCCATCGCCCTGCTGGACAGCAGCACGCAGCAATTGGCCGACGCCCAGGCCCGGCTGAATGCCGCCCTGGAACGCGCCAAGGATGCGCCCGACGTGCATGCGGCGGAGCATGAGACGGAACGCGCCCGCGGCAGTTCAGAAGACGCCCATGCCGCCGCCGATTCCGCGCGCGACAGGTTCCAAAGCGCCGAAGCCGCCGAAGCCGCGGCACGCGAGCCGCTGGAAGCCGCCGAACGCGAAGTGCAGCGCCTCTCCGCCGAAGTGAAGGCGCTGAGCGATCTGCTCCATCCCGAGGGTAAAGGCCTGTTCCCGCCGCTGGTCGATGCGGTGTCGGTGCAATCGGGTTACGAAGCCGCCCTTGCCGCCGCACTAGGCGACGATCTGCAGGCGCCGCTGGACAATTCCTCGCCGCACCATTGGCGCGATCTGGGCCAGTTCGAGTTCGACGCGCGCCTGCCCGCCGGCACCAAGGCGCTGAGCGATTTCGTCAAGGCGCCCGCCGCCCTGGCCCGCCGCCTGGCCATGACCGGTCTGGTGTTCCCCGATCAGGGTGCGGCCCTGCAAAGCCAGCTCAAGCCGGGACAGCGTCTGGTCTCGGCGCGCGGCGATCTGTGGCGCTGGGACGGTTTTGTCGCCAGCGCCGATGCGCCGTCGGCCTCCGCCGTACGGCTGGCGCAGCGCAATCGCCTCAATGCGCTGGAAGGCGAACTGGCAACCGCGCGCGAGGCGCGGGCCGTCGTGTTCGCCGATTATTCCGCCGCCAAGGATGCGGCCCAAGCGGCACGCGAATCCTTGCGCGCCGCCGAGCAACAGGAACGCAGCGCCGAACAGGCGTTGATCGGCTCGCAGGATCAGGCCACCCGCGCGGCGCGCGCCGCCGCCGAACGCGCCTCGCAACTGGCGTCCTTGGAAGCGGAAATCCGCCGCCTGGTGCAGTCGGTGGAAGCGGCCGAGGAATCCAAATCTTCCGCCACCAGTGGATTGGAAGAATTGGGCGATGGCGTGGAGCTGAGCGCAAAGGTCGCCGAGACCCGCGGCCAGACCGCCGATGCCCGCACCAAGGCCAGCGAAGCGCGCGGCGCCTTGGAAGCACTGCGCCGCGAAGGCGAATCCCGCATGCGGCGTCTTGCCGTCATCAGCGACGAACAGGGGCGCTGGAACACCCGCAAGAGCGACGCGCAAAGCCATGTCGCGGAATTGCTCCGCCGCCAGGAAGAACTGACCGTCGAATTGGCCGCCGCCGAACAGGTGCCGGAACAGATGGCGCAGAAGCGCAGCGCCTTGCTCGACGCCATCGCGGCGGCGGAAAGCGCCCGCAACCAATCTTCCGACGCGCGGCAACAGGCCGAAAGCGTCCTGACCGAGGCCGACAAGCATGCCAAGGCGGCGGATGCCGCTCTGTCTTCGGCACGCGAAGAACGCGCCCGCGCCCAGGCTTTGTCGGAAGCCGCCAGCCAGCGCATCGAGGAACTCAAGACCCGCATTCACGACGAGCTGGAATGCGCGCCTTCCGAATTGGCCGAGCGCGCCGAGATCAAGGACGGCGAGGAATTGCCGCCCCTGGAACAGGCGGAAAAGCGCGTCGAACGGCTGAAGCAGGAACGCGAACAGCTGGGCGGCGTCAATCTGCGCGCCGAGGAAGAAGCCGCCGAACAGGAAACACGCCTGACCACCCTGGTGGCCGACCGCGACGACCTCACCGGCGCCATAGACCGGCTGCGCCGCGGCATCCAGAGCCTGAACAAGGAAGGCCGCGAGCGGCTGCTGGCCTCGTTCGAGAAAGTGAACGAGAATTTCAAGGAACTTTTCGTCAAGCTGTTCGAGGGCGGCGAAGCCAAGCTGACCTTCACCGAATCCGAAGACCCGCTGGAAGCGGGGCTGGAAATCTTCGCCCGCCCGCCGGGCAAGCGGCTGCAATCGCTGGCCCTGCTGTCGGGCGGCGAACAGGCGCTGACCGCCATGGCGCTGATCTTCGCGGTGTTCCTGGTGAACCCCGCCCCGGTCTGCGTGCTGGACGAAGTGGACGCGCCGCTGGACGACGCCAATGTCGAGCGCTTCTGCAAGATGCTGGGGCAGATGACCGAAATGTCGGGAACCCGCTTCCTGGTCATCACCCACCATGCCTTGACCATGAGCCGGATGGACCGCCTGTTCGGCGTCACCATGGCCGAACGGGGCGTCAGCCAGCTGGTCTCGGTCACTTTGGCAGAAGCGGAAAAGGTGGCCGCAGAGTAACCGGAGCACGGGTTGGAAATCCGGGGAGCGCCCTGGCTTCAAAATGGTTTTCCAAATGACCAGCGCGACCCGCAAAAGCAGATTCGGGGCAATTGCGGTTGGAAACGCATTGCCATTTCGCCGCGCCTCATAAATTCTTTTGAAAATCAGTGGGTTGTAGCAATTCTGTCTTTCTTGACACCCTATGGAGCCGTCCCTATGGTCCGCGCGCCTTCGCCAGTTGCGAAAGGCTCGTTTACGCACCGTTTTTCGGCACTTGGGAGACGATCATGACGTCTCGGGAACCCGACAGGCTGCGTG
>CBHTTW010000136.1:0-6918 GCA_966096025.1 uncultured Alphaproteobacteria bacterium
ATGGACCCGCCGGAATGGGCGCTGCTGGAACGCGAGCTGCTGCGCCAGCACACCGCGGCCTGCGTGAAATTCTTCCACCGCTATTTCAACCAGGCCAATGGCTGGCTGGAAACCACCGAACGTTGGGGCGGCGATGACGGCCCCGATGATGCAATCGAGAATGTCAACGACTGGCCGCATCTCTATGCCCTGGGCGGCGATGACATCATCCGCGAGATGTACACCAAGGCCTATGAGGGCCATGTTCAGCAGTTCATGGCCGCCAAGACCACCGATGTGCCGATCGGCCGGCTGGGCATGTATTACAAGGAGTTCCCCAGCCAGTTCGACTGGCAGCATAACGGCGAAGGCCTGACGGTCTTCAATCTGATGCCGCTGGGAGAACCCTATAGCCGCCGCTACAAGGAGCGGGTGCAGCGCTTCGCCGGCTTTTATATGGACGAGGATCCCGGCGCGCCCAACTATGATCCCAAGCTCAAGCTGATCAAGTCGATGATGAATGGCAGCCGCGGCCCGATGCTGCGTGACGCCACGCCGCTGGACTGGACTGGCGATCCCATCGATGTGAAGGACCGCTTCCCTTCGCTCGGCCATGGCGAAGATGATTACAAGATGATGCTGGCGCATTTCACGGGATACGAAGACGTGGTGGGCGACCAGCCGCTCAATCTCGCCTCGACCCAGCTTGCCACCAATGCCTATATGCTGACCCATCAGCAGAAATACAAAGATTGGGTGCTGGGCTATTGCGATGCCTGGGCGCAGCGCGCCCGCGACAATGGCGGCATCATTCCCTCCAAAGTCGGCATCGACGGCAAGATCGGCGGACCCAAGAACCAATGGTGGGGCAGCGCCTATGGCTGGGGCTTTTCCCCCATCGTGCCGATGACCGGCAAGCCGGCCGACCGCAATCGCATCCCATGGTGCATTAACGGCTTCATGAACGCTTATTTGTTGTCCAAGGGCGACGACAAATATCTGGATGTGTGGCGCAAGACCGCCGACAAGTTCGACGCCGCCTCGAAAGTGGTGGACGGCAAGAAATCCACTCCCTTCATGTACGGCGCCCAGGGCTTCTACAGTTTCAAGCCGGGCAACTATAATCTGAACTTCCTGGAAATCTATGCCCTGTCGATGAAGCCGGCGGACCGCGCCCGCTGCGAAGAGACCGAATGGTACAATTACCTAGAAGGCAAAAATCCGGGCTATCCGGTCAAAGCCTTGCGCGCGGGGCTCACCCTCATCCGCACCCGCATGGCGGAAGTAGACGGCGACGGCACCTCATCCGACATGCGGCTGACGGACTCGCAGCTGGAATTCAATCCCGCCGCCATCGCCTCGCTTACCCAGCTGATGGAAGGCGGCCTTTATCTGCAGCATGGCAGCTGGGCGAGAAGCTCGCCCAACCAGGGCGGCATGCTGCTGTTCTGCCGATTGCGCTATTTCGATCCCGAACGCCGCCGGGCCGGCATGCCAAAGGATGTGGCGGCGCTGGTGGACAGCTGGGGGCCCGACAGCCTCAGCGTCAGCCTGGTGAACATAAATCCCACCCTGGCGCGCAGCGTCATCGTGCAGGGCGGCGCCTATGGCGAGCATCAGATCGTGTCGGTGTCGGACGGCAAGACCACCATGCCGGTCAATGGAACCAGCTTTCCGGTGCGGCTGGCGCCGGGCTGCGGCGCGCGGCTGACCATCCGCATGCAACGCTTTGCCAATGACCCGACCCTGTCCTTCCCCTGGGAAGCGACGGTGGCGGACCTGGGCAACGGACCCGCGGGCGACAAGCCCACGCATTGAGGCGAAGACCGGTTTCCACCGCTTGCCAAGCGGCGGAAACCGGCGTTTGCTTAGCCCCAAGACCAAGAAAAACCGGGAAAAGGTCCAGGGGAAGATGCGCCGTACTGCTTTGTTTGCTGCTGTCTTTTGCCTGGCCGCCACGGTGGCGCAGGCGGCGGAAATCCGCGTCATCAGCCCCGGGGTGATCTCCAATTCCGGCCTCAAGGAGGTCGCCGAGGCTTTTGAGAAAAAAACCGGCGTGAAAGTCACCATCCAGGTGTCGGGCATGGGCTCGATCCTGAACGATATCCGCACCGGCGCCACCGATGTGGTGATGCTGCCCATGGACCTGATGGGCACCATGGTCCTGTCGAACGGCGCATCCGATTTCACCCCGCTGGGCCGGGCCGAGATCGGACTGTTCAAAAAGCCCGATGCGCCGCGCCCCGACATCACCAGCACACCCAAGCTGATTGCGGCGCTGAAAGGTGCCTCGGTGGTGTTCTATACCGATCCCGCCTCGGGCAGCATGCAGGCGGGAATGAGCGGGCGCCTGCTGGCGCGGCCCGAATTTAGCGGTGTGAAGGGCCAGCCGATCAAGGGCGATGCTGAACCCGCCTTGAAGCGCGGCGACGGCGATGCGGGGGCCTTGGGCCTTGGCCTGATCCACGATCCGCACAATCCCGCCAACACCGAAACCGGCAATCCTTATCTGATCGGCGAGCTGCCTGCCGAGCTGGGCATGCATATGGACATGGCCACCGGCATCTCGGCCCGCGCCACCGATAAAAAGAACGCCGCCGCCTTTATCGCCTTTGCCCTGTCGCCGGAAATGCGCGGCGTATGGAGATCCAAAGGCATCGCTCGTTATTGAATCAACAAGGGGACTGAACCATGAAATTTTTCGCCAAACTGTTTGCCGCATCGTTGCTGCTGACCACCGCCGCCGCGGCCCAGACTTTCCTGCCGCAGCAGCCTGAGCCGCCCGGTCCGGTGCCGATTCCCGATGCGCCGCAACTGCCCTATCACTTCGACACCCAAATCCTGGGGGTCGGCGGCGAGCGGTTCGGCAATGTCTCGGCCGTTACCCTGCGCCCCAACGGCAATCTCCTGGTGTTCAACCGCAACCCCGCCATCATGATGGTGGAGTATGATCCCACCGGCACCAAGGTGCTGCGCGTCTTCAATCCCAACATCGCCATGAACCCGCATGCCCTGCGCGTCGACCGCCATGGCAATATCTGGGTGAGCGACAGCTTCCTGAACGTGATCTTCAAGCTCAATCCCAATGGCGATGTCATCAAGGTGTTCGGGGTGCGCGGCGAGAACGCTCCCTGGGACGACAGCAAGTGGAACGGCATGTTCAACCAGCCGCTGGACATCACCTGGGACAAGGACGACAATTTCTATGTCGTGCAGAGCCATGGCGGCACCTCGCCGCCCGCCGACTGCACCTTCTGCGCCACCTATGACATTCCCCAGGTGAGGAATTCCAAGCCGCGCGGCGTGTTCGTGCATCCGCCCGCCATTCCGGGCTCGGACCCCCGGGTGATGAAGTTCGACAAGGACGGCAAGTTCCTGGCCAGCGCCAGCATGGCGCATGCCGACGGCCTGCTGCCCGTCATTCACTCCGTGGTGGTCGCGCCCAATGGCGAAGTCTGGGTGGGCGACCGCGCCTCGACCAAGATCGTGGTGTTCGACAAGGATCTCAAAAAGGTCCGCGAAATCCAGGTGGGGAATTTGACCTGCGGCTTCTATGTCGATCCCACCGGGCAGCTTTGGATGTCGACCGGCCGTCACGGCATGGTGCTCAAGATGGGCTGGGACGGCAAAGTGCAAGGCTGGTTCGGCAAGGCCGGTACGGTGCGCGAGACCAACGATGTCGGCGAAGGCCATTACATGGCCGTGTCGAAAGACCAGAAGTACATCTTCATGGCCGACTCCGTGCTGGCGAAGGTCCATCGCATCGTACGAAACTAGCTCTAAACCAGCACAGGCCCGCCTCCCCCTTATGCGCGTAAGCGCATAGGAGGGGGAGGTGGCCGTAGCAACGCCGTGGCGCACAGGGTGAGGCTGGCGGCCAAGCGAGCCGAACGCCGAGCACCACGGCAAAGTTGCGAAGGGTGAGGTTGGCGGCCAAGCCAACCGAACGCCGAGCGCCGTCAGGCGCGAAGGCCGGATCGGAGGGGGTCATAAAAAAGGCGGCGCGAAAGCGCCGCCTTTTTTATACCGGGTTGGCGGGTGGATCGCCCGAGAACATTTTGTACGCGATGGTCAGCCGCTCTTCATAGCAACCGCGCGTCGGTGTCGTTGCGCGATGCAGGATCGAGCCGCGGCTGACCACCAGGCGTCCCGGCCGCGGGGAAACCGCCAGCACCGCGTCATTCTCGTCATTGTAAAACAGCGTCTCGCCGCCCCAATCCGCCTGCCAGGTCAGGTTGGCGTAATATAGCACGGTGACATCCTTGCGCTCGGGCGGGCAATCGCGATGGGTGTAATAACTGTCGCCATAGACCGCATTGTTGACATAGGCGCGCAGGTCGCGGAGCACCTCGCCGGGGAACACGCTTTCCGCCAGCGAGCGCAGCCGCAGGAAAAACGGATCCTTGGTCAAAAGCGCGGAGTCGATATCGGCCGAGGCCGCCGTGCCCGGCACATCGGGACGGCTTTTTTCCTTGCGCGCGAAATGCATGCTTTTGACCGCGGTGGCGATGGCACTAACCATCACCGGATCGATGCAATTGTCGCACAGGAAAAGCTCGCGCCCTTCGATCAGCACGCGCCCAATCTTGGGTTCTGTCATCGCCGTTTCCCCGCTTCGGCCTTTTTTAGGCGATTATATCGGCCGCGCACAAGCCGGGCGCCTAGCTGCGGGGCTTGGGATTTTTGCCCTTGTAACCGCCGCCCGGCTTGCCGAATTTTTTACCGCCGAATTTCTTCTTGTCGCCACCGAATTTCTTGCCGTGAAACCCGGGTTTGCGTGGAGGCGCATCGCCCGGCGTGTCGCCCTGTACAAGCTTTTCGCGCGGACGGGCGGTGGACTCGCCCGTCTGATTCAGGGCGGGTGAAATGCGTACGCCGCCCTTTTTGCGCTCACTGACCAGGATGGTGAATTTCGGCGCCGCTGCCGGATCGATCTGGAACAGGGTCTCCATCTCGAACACGCGGATGGCGCCGACATCCTTTTTGGTGACTTCGCCTTGGCGGCAGATTTCCGGCAGCAGCCATTTGGGATCGGCATTGCGCTCGCGGCCGACATTGAGGCGGAACCAGACGCCGTTCGCCATCTCGCCGGGAGCGGAACCGCGTTCGTGAGTCGGCGCATGCTGGCGTTCGCTGGTCCGGTGCGGCCTTTCGCGCGGGCCGCGATCTTCACGCGGCGGGCGCTGTTCACGCGGGCCCTCATGACGCGGGCCGTCGTTGCGCGATTTATGCTCGCGCGGCGGCCGGTTGTCCCGTTGGAACGGTTCGTCTTCGATATCCTCGGGTGCCGGCAGACCGGCGCGGTACAGCTTCACAAATGCCGCCGCCAACTGGCGCGGACCATGGCTGGCGAGCAATTGGTCGGCCATCGCCAGATCGTCTTCCGTGCCCGGTTCCGTGAGCAGGGGATTCTGCACCAGTCTTTCCTGGTCCATCTTGCGGATATCGGCTGCCGAAGGCGCATTGCCCCAGGTGGCGCTGATACGGGCCCGGCTCAGCATTTCCTCGGCCCGGCGGCGGCGCGATGGCGGCACCAAAAGCACGCTGACGCCCTTCTTGCCGGCGCGTCCGGTGCGGCCGCTGCGATGCTGAAGCACCTGGGCGTCATTGGGCAGCTCGGCATGGATCACCAGGCTGAGGCTGGGCAGATCGATGCCGCGCGCCGCGACATCGGTGGCGACGCAGACCCTGGCGCGGCCGTCGCGCAGCGCCTGCAAAGCGTGATTGCGCTCGCTTTGCGACAACTCGCCCGACAGCGCCACGCAGGAAAATCCCCGCTCGGTCAGTTGCGCTTCCATGTGGCGGACCGCATTGCGGGTGTTGCAGAAGACCAGCGCGCCGGGCGGATCCAGAAAGCGCAACAAATTGACCACGGCGCGCTCGATCTTGTTCCCCGCGATGCGGACGGCGCGATATTCGATATCGGCGTGACCGGATGTTTCTGAGCGCGTGGCGATACGCAGCGCATCCTTCTGGTAATGCGTTGCCAGGGTAACGATGGCCTTGGGCAGGGTGGCCGAAAACAGCAGGGTGCGGCGGTCTTGCGGCGTGGTTTCCAGGATGAACTGCAGATCTTCGCGAAAGCCCATGTCGAGCATTTCATCGGCTTCGTCCAGCACCGCGCAGCGCAGTGTGCCCAACTTCAGCGCCCGCCGCTCAATGTGATCGCGCAAGCGGCCCGGCGTTCCCACCACGATATGCGCGCCGTCCGACAAATCTCGACGCTCACGGCCCGGATCCATGCCGCCGACACAGGAGACGATGCGCGCCCCGGCATAGTGATACAGCCAGCCCAGTTCGCGTTGTACCTGCAGCGCCAGTTCGCGCGTGGGCGCGATGATCAGGGCCAGCGGATCACGCGACGGTCCGAAAGCGTCCGCGCCATCCAGCAAAGTCTCGGCCATGGCCAGGCCGAAGGCGATGGTCTTGCCCGATCCCGTCTGTGCTGAAACCAGCAGGTCGCGGCCTTCCGCCTCGGGCTCGATCACGGCACGCTGAACCGGCGTGGGCGTGGTGTAGTCGCGCTCGGCAAGGGCGCGGGCCAGGGCGGGATGGGTGGTCGGAAAACTCAAAGGGAACTCGAAGGGTCGGATTTGCGGCCCCTCTTTAGTCTTATCTTGGCGAAATGATAGATGAAACGGGCAATCAGCGCTTCATGCCGCCTATGCGCGCCATCATTTGGCGGTCTTTATTGTCCTGCATCAACAGGGTAAGGCCAGAAATGGTGGCCAGGCCCAGCCCGCCCGGCATGCCCGTATCGGGGTCGGCCACGATCTTGGCATAGCTCTCGCCCGAGACTTTTTCCCACTTCCCCGCCGGTTTTTTGATCTCGACCGCGGCGACAGTGGCCTTGAGCACCAGCCGCACAATGGCGGGATGCGGGGCGGTGGGCTTGGTCAGGCTGGGCGCCCCATCGATCATCTGCCAGCCATTGGCCAG
>CBHTTW010000137.1:0-6918 GCA_966096025.1 uncultured Alphaproteobacteria bacterium
TGCTCGTCCATCCATTCGCGGATCAGGGGCTTCATGCTCTCGATCACCGCGCCGGAATTGTCGGCGATATATTTCTGCAGCACCGGCTCGAAACTTTCGCGCACCGCGCGCTCGAAGACATTTTCGACGGTCGCGCCGTCGATCGGGGCCAAGGCAGGCCCTGCCGCGCGCACCGGGACGGCGGGTTCCGGCTCGTCCGGAATGGAATTGAACGTGTCTTCCATCGCCTTGCGGGTCTGGTCGGAGAAAATATCGGAATGCGCGGCGGGTGCGGGAGCGACATTCTCAAACACGATTTCCTCCACGGGTTCGGGAGCCGCCGGAACCGGCGCTTGGACTTCCTCGGTCAGTTCCAGCACATCCTCATAGACAGGTTCGGGTTCGGGAGCGGGCGCAACGGGAGCAGGAGCAGGAGCAACAGGTGTTGGAGCCGGGGCGGGAGCGGCGGCAACCGGGGCCGCCGGCTCGGCGGGGGCTTCGGCAGCCGGCGCATCCTCGGAAATAATCTTGCGAATGGAGGCAAGGATTTCCTCCATGGTCGGCTCGTGCTGGGGATTCGACATAGACAGCTCCAGGCAACCGCCAGACGAAGCAGCGGAATTTCAGCCTAGGACAGTGATCGGCCTACAGCAAAGATAAAGTTAATTCCCAACCCCCTCCGCCTTTCGCACCGCAAGCGGTGCTACAGGGTTCGGGTGGCTTGGCCGCCACCCTCAACCCACCTTGCCGCGCTTCGCGCTAAGGGGGGAGGCGGGCCTGTGCTTGCTGTTAGAAACTTAGAAAACGAAGCCCATGGCCTTTTTAAAGCCCGCCAGAACCGGGACATCGGCGTCAAATCCGGGGCGGCGGCCGATCTGGCCGTTCTGCTTCAGGAACAGCCAGGCCCGGCTCTGACCGTCCTTGAGGACCGTCACCAGCCGGCCGCCCTCGGCCAGCTGGCTCAACAAAGTCTCGGGCGCCTGTTCGATGGCACCATTGACGAAGATCACGTCAAAGGGACCTTGGCCCCTGACACCCTCGATCAAGCCGCCCTGCACCACCTCAACCTTACCCACAGCATTCGCCAATAAGCCGCTGGCAACGCGCACCAAATCGGCATCCTGCTCCAAGGCCACGACCTCGGCCCCCAGACGCGCCAGCACGGCGGCGGAATAGCCGGTGCCGCATCCCACATCCAGAATCCGGTCGTCCGGGCCGATCCCGGCCAATTGCGCCAGCTTGGCGAAGCTGCGGGGGTCCAGCAGGTAGCGTCCGGGCGCCACCGCCACCGGCACATCGGCATAGGCCAGGGCCTGCGCCGCGCTGGGGACAAACTTTTCCCGCGCCACGGCGTTCATGGCCGCCAGAATGCGCTCGTCGGTGACATTGGCGGCGCGGACCTGGGCCTCGACCATGTTGAAACGCGCGGACTCGGACATCGGGCGAAAATCCTTCGAAAACTTGCCCCGGTTATAGGCTTTCCGGCGCTCCGACAACATGGCTTTTTGCCTCCTGTTGTGGGATCGCCCGCCCGTCTGCTATAGCCGCCAGCCGCGCCGGACCAGCGCCGGCGGAAGTTGAGGCCACGTGGCGGAGTGGTGACGCAGCGGATTGCAAATCCGTGAACCCCGGTTCAATTCCGGGCGTGGCCTCCATCTTCATCTGAATTCGCCTTAAAGGCTCCGCAATTCCCGTTATAAATTTCGCCAAACCACAAAGGGAGTATCCATGAGTCGCGTTTCGACAACGGCCGCATTTTGTCTTTCGGCCATTTTTGCTTTTTCAGCATCCGCCGCCTTTGCCGCCGAAATCCTGATCAAGGACGCAAAGTCCCAGCCGGAAAGCCTGGCCGCCGCGCCCGACGGCACCCTGATCGTGGGCAGCGCCTCCACCCCCTTTGTCTACAAACTCCGCCCCGGCTCGACCACGCCGGAAGTCTTTATCGACGCCAGCGCCGAACCGGCCGGCACCTTCTTCTTCGGCCAGCTGGTCGACGGCAACACGGTCTGGAGCTGCATGCTGACACCGGTGGCGAACACCACCCCCGCCCAGCGTCACACCGCCTTGATCGCCAGCGACCTGGCCACCGGCAAGCGCAAGCTGCGCTGGGAATTGCCCGGCGCCAACAGCACCTGCAATGACATGGCGGTGGGGCCCGATAAGGCGCTCTATGTCTCCGACACCGCCAACGCCAAGATTTTCCGCCTGACGCCGGGCGCCACCAGCGCCGAATTGTGGCTGGACCATCGCAACCTGACCGGCATCGACGGTCTCACCTTCCTGAACGGCGTGCTGTACTACAACAGCGTGTTCTTCAATAACCTCTACCGCGTGCCGGTGGATGCGCAGGGCAAGGCCGGCACGCCGGTCCAGATATGGATGGATGCGCCGGTCAAGGGTATCGACGGCATTCGTGTCGCCAATGGCAAGCTGGTCCAAGCCGAAAATGGCTCGGGCAAGATCCACGTCCTCACCCTGATGGACGGCGACCGTGCCCATGTCGAGGTGATCAAGGAAGGCCTCAGTCAGCCGACCGCGGTGGAACCGGGCCGGGGCGAGCTGTGGATTGCCAATCGCGGCGCCGGCAACATCGTTTCCATCCCCTTGCCGAAGTAGCCCATTTTTAGGGATCGCTTTGCGGGCGCGGTCTCATGGCCGCGCCCGTTTTGCTTTTACAGGGTCGGGCCGATCCTGGCGGCGATCAATGCCAGGACCTGTTCGATCTCCGGCTTGTTGGGCGCCAGCGGTTTGAGACCGGCAAAAATATTCTCGCCGCGAAGCCAGCGCTTTTCCCCCTCCTCCGTATCCAGCACCAAAGCGAGAGCACCATTGAGTTCGTAATTGGTGTCGGACAGGCCGTTCAGGCGCAGCGCCGCCTGCAGGATCAGCCGCCAGCTGCTTCGCAGATCGCCATAGATCGCCGGTTCACGCACCGACCATTCGCCGGTCTGCGGATAGGATTTCTTGCAGTCTTCCACATCCAGCGAAACATAGCCGTGACAGGATAGCGGCCGCACGCTGTGTACCGAACAGGCATCGGCCTCATCGAGCAAGGGACAGCGCAGCCACGCCGTCCGGGGCAGCTCGGCATCGCGGCCCGCCAATTGCGCCGCCGCTGCGCGCACCGCCGCCGCCCGGTCGGGGTGTTCGCGCACCTGGCCGGCGAGAAAAAACGCCTCCGCCGCGTTCACCTTCACCGGTTGATGGCAGCAGAAAGCACAACCGCTGCGGCAGGCCAGCTCGGCCTGCGCCGCCGCCGGCACGCTTGATTCGAAAAGCCCGGCGACATGGCGCACCAGCCGCGCCGAAGGGGAGCCCGATATCTGCCGCTCCGCCATCAGCCGCGCCGCATGGCGCAGATGGGCCTCAAAGGAGCGGGGATCGCCCGGCACCAGGCCCATGGTCAGGAAGGGAGCGTCCTGGCGGGCCAGCGCCTCGCGCTGGGGGCAGTCGATTCTAGGGTTCATGCCTGTTCCTGACAGGGCCGGGATGGCCAAATAGCGCTATCTGCAAGCCAATCCCCCAGCGATAGAGACGAAGTCTTGGGGGTTGCCTGATTTTTGTCCAGCCGCGGGGAACTTTTTAGGCTTTCCCATGGCAAGGTTAAGGGCTTGTTAACTGTTCCGGGTGCATTCTCCCGCCGTCTTCCTTGAAGACACCCCACCATTACCCAACGCCTTGGGGCCGGGATCACTCCCGGCCTCATTTTTCTTTATGGGCCCTTCTGTGAGCCCCTTTGCGGGCCCTGGTGTGTGTCTGCCCGGCGCGTTTTGCGGCCTGGGCCTTGCGGCGGTTTCCCCACCATACCTCGATGCGGCGGCGCCCACGCCGCACGATCGGCAGGTCTATGGACAGGACCATCAGTCCCAAAGGGATCATCCAGAAGCCCAAAACCGGCAGGAAACCCAAACATCCCCCCAAAATCAGGGTCACGCCGATAAAAACCCGCACAATCCAGGAGCCGGGCAAGGGCAACCGGTATTTTCCCAGGCGGATCGTGTGTTTTTTGCTCATCCCTTTGGGCTCACGGAAAAATTCTTTCGCTTTTCACAGTTTGATGTAGTCATGGCAAAAGAGAGACGCTAGATAGCGCCCCCTAAGAATGCCACGTTCCTCGGTAGCTCAGTGGTAGAGCAATCGGCTGTTAACCGGTTGGCCGCAAGTTCGAATCTTGCCCGGGGAGCCATTCTTTTCGGCGACTTGGCAGCGCCCCGCCCGACATTTCGAATTTTTTATGATCAGGCCGGGCCGGATCGGCTCCGTTACTGAATCGCGGCCCTGAGTTCGGAGAACTCGATCAGCGACATCACGCGCAGCCATTGCGATGCGGTATCGCGATCACCCAAATGCGCGCTTCTGTAGAGAAAGCTTTGCGCCTCGGAAATGGCGCGGGGGCCGTGCATCTCGATCATCGATTCCGCCAGGGCCAGATCGTCTCTTGGAGCAGACATGCGCAGTACCCCCACCGCTTCGCCGCCGATCTTCGCGCCGGGGCGCGGCCGGTAAAATCAGGAGTTCTACCTAGCCAAGTTCCCCGCCCCTGCCCGATTTGCGCACATCAGCCCAGGCTCAGGACGCAGCGGCGGCGGCCTTGAGATTCAAAATCCTTGCCGGACCCATGAAGTGCAGCAGGCAGGTTCGGAGCGCCAAGGCGACACCCAGCATTTCCATCACCTCCTCGCACACAATAAAGAAAGAATAGAGCAGGCTTCTCAGAAGCCGGGTCTCGACCGTGCCGTGCGTGATGGTGGTCTCCAGCATTTCGAAACAGATCGCCCCGACGACATACATGCCGCCGGCAATGATCAGGCCGTATCGCGTGCGCGGCTGCAGCCGAAGCAGCGGCCGCAAAGTCAAAGCGGCAAAAATCAGCGCCCCGATTCCGTAAGGGATGACCCAGGCTCGGCTGAAGACCCCGCCGGCATGAAGGGATTGCGCCACCATCACGCTGATGATTTCGTGAATCGAAGACGCTTCATCCACGGCCAGAAAGAAAAACGCGCCCGTCAACACCTTCCAGAAGACACGCTCCTTGTCCCGCGCGGCCTTGGCGCAGACCAGGCAGGCGCCAGACAGCAGGAACAGGGCAAATGTGGAAAACAGGGTGGGCAGGTTTCCCTCGTGTTCCAGGGATAGAAAAGGCGCCAAACCTTTCATGGTGCCGACGCCATAAAGGTGAAAAGCAGCGACGGTAAAAAGATGGCCCGCGACCAGAATGGCGATACCGATCAGGTGGTATCGAAACAAGCGGTCGATATTGATGGAAAATTTAATGCCATTTTCCATGGAAATATTTGCCCCCCACGGCCGGCAAATTTTGTACTTTCCCCATGCCGAACTGTCCAACCCGATTTGGTGCCATGGTATACAGAACCCAGTCCATGATCGTGATCCGGCGCACCGTGCTGCCGGCCCTTTTGAGTCTTTTGCCCTGGATGGCGCCTTGGCCGGCCCAAGCCCAATCCCAGACCCAAGAGCAACCCCTCTCCGTCTATTTCGAGCCCCTCAAGGGCGAAGAACTCACCCGGCTGAACAACGCGATCCAAGAGGCCCTGACCCAGCCGCCGTTCCGGCTGGAAATGCGCCCCACCGCCCAGACCATTGTCGTCTCCGCGCCAAACAGGGTCCAAACCGAGCGCAAAAGGGTCAGCGGGGCCTATTACAGCTTCACCATCGCCTTTACCCGGAACGGCAGTTCGCTGGGCCAGAGCGAGCAAAATTGCAGCGATGAGAATTTGTCGGAATGCACCGAGCAGATCGTTCTGGACGTGAAGTCGGTCGCGGCGCGCTAGGCCTAACGGTATTCCGGCCCCACCGCCCAGAACACCAGCGACTTGCGCACCCCGCTCGTGATCGGCGTTACCCGGTGCAGCGCATTGGCGCGAAAGGCGACCAGCGTGCCGCGTTCGCGCGGCGCCACATCGAGGGGATAGGCGGCCCGCACTTCCAGGTCGCAGCCCTGATAAGAGGCGCCATCGGACAATTGCAGGCTTGCCGTCAGCTTGCGGGGCTCCTGCTGCGGGGCATCGCGCAGGCGGCCATAATCATTGTGCCAATCGAAATAGCCGCTCTCGCTGTCCTTGTAGACCGCATACTGAAAAGTCGACAGCCCGGACAGCTCGCTGCGGAAATGTTCGGCGTTCAGCCGCAGCAGCGCCGCTTCGATCCGCTGATAGAGAAATTCGGTATCCGGATTGCGATGGACCCAGGCGACCCTGGTGGTGCGGATGGAATGGACCGAGCCGCTGGTCAGCCGCGCCTGCTCCAGTTCCAAGCCATCGCAATAGCGCTCCAACCTGTCCAGCTCGCCCGCGCCGAATAAACCCCGCCATGCCACCGTTCCGCCTTCCATCAAGACGGGCGTGGTCGAAGTGACGGGATCGGACACGATTGTCGCCCTCCTGGCCGCAAATATTTGGCAGTTTTCGCGGGGCGCGGCGACAAAAATCTTCCTCGATTGCCTGCGGACCGCCCCAGCCCTGCTCGCCAAAAGCAAAGTCAGGAAGGACTATTCCAAGGCCAGGCCGGCGCTGCCGCCGGTGTTGAAAAAGCTGGCCAGGAGTTAGCCCTACTATTCGCCTGCGCGCCTTTCACGCTACAAAGACGGCATGAAGAAATTCACCTTCGCGGCCCTGACCTTGTCCTGCGCCCCGGCATGGGGCGCGCATCAGGACTGGGTTGTGCGGCATCAACCGGACCGTTTCATCGACCGGATCATGATGGAAGCCTGGGCGGACGCCGCCAAAGGCTCGGCGCGCATGTCGCTGTACTGCGATACCGAAAACGGCTTTCGCGTCATGTTCATGCCAAATCGCGCTTTGATGCCCGAAGGTCCGGCCCAGATCACCCTGACGATCGATGATGCCAAGCCGGTGGTGATGGAAGGCGATGCCTTCGGCGAGGAAACCACCGATGTGGTGACGGTGCACGACAATGACC
>CBHTTW010000138.1:0-6874 GCA_966096025.1 uncultured Alphaproteobacteria bacterium
CATCCCGGCAATGAGTTGCGACTCGCAAATCAGGCCGTCACCGCCGCAATCATCGATCTGGCGCAAAAGGCGCGCAAAAGCGTCACGGCTTTCGGGGCGGGCAGGGAGGACATAGGCCGAATTTCGCAAGCCTATGGCGCCGATGGACTGCAATTGCCGCCACAATTTCACCCGCCGATAGGCGGGTTTTGCCGGCAGTTGATACATCAGCATCAACCAGCCCGGCCGGGAACTTTCCGAAGGTTTTTTCTTACGTCCAGGCGCCATGATACACCCATATCAAAGTATTGACCCGCCCTGATGCCTGTATCATTTTCGTCAAGCGGTACAAAGTTCATTGACATGCAGCAAGCCCCGCGCGGAACAATCGATGCCGGTGCGCTTTAGCCGGCGCGCCAAGACCTAAAAGGGGACAATGCCATGCCGGAACCGGAAAAGCGGCCCGCCCGTCGCGGCGTATTTATCGCCGGCGGTCTGTTGCTGGTTTTGATCGCGGGCATTGCGGGCTTCTATTGGGCGCTTCTTCCCGGCCTGTCGGTGGCGCGAAATGAGCCGTCCGGTTTTGAGACCCAGGTCGCGACCTATCTCTTGCGTCACAGTGTTCCAGCATCCGCCAAGGCGATGGTCAGCCCGCTGGGCGCTCGTCCCGATCCGGCGGCGATAGCGGCGGGCCGTGACCTGTACACCAAGAAATGCGAAACCTGCCATGCCTATGACGGCGGCGGGCGCACGGAAATCGGCGGCAATGCGTTTCCGCGCGTGCCCGCCTTGCGTCCGCTGGTGGCGGACATGAGCGATGGCGAGATTTTCTATCACATCCGCAACGGCATCCGGAACACGGCGATGCCGGCCTGGGATTTCCCCGACCGCCAGGTCTGGCAGCTGGTTTCCCATATCCGCAATTTGCCGGTCGTGGCGGCGCGCGAACAAGAGAAGATCGCCGGACAGCAGGCGGCTTCCGTGCTGGCGGCCACATATGTCGGCTCCAAGACCTGTGCGTCCTGCCATCAGGAGATTTACGACCGCTGGCAGAAGACCGCCATGGCCAATGTGGTGCGGGACCCCAAGGTCCATCCCGACGCGTTTGCCGCCGACCCCGCCACCGCGCCCGAGGAACTGCGATTTGCCAAGGAAGATGTCGCCTTTGTCTATGGCAACCGGTGGAAGCAGCGTTATTTCAAGAAATCCGGCGACACTTATGTGCCGCTGCCGGTGCAATATAATTTTGAAACCAGGAAGTGGTCCAAATATCACGTTGCCGACGGCACCGATTGGTGGGCGGTGCACTATCCCGATCCCAAGGGCGACAATTTCGCCCGCCCGACCGCGCCGCTCTGCGATGGCTGCCATTCGGTCGATTTCAACATCGACACCAAACAGCCGCATGAATGGAATGTCGGCTGCGAGTCGTGCCATGGCGCGGGCAGCAACCATGTCGCCCAGCCCAAGCTTTTCAACATCCTCAACCCGGCCCGGCAGGATTTCGTTCAGGCCAACGACACCTGTGTTCAGTGCCACTCGCAGGGCCAGCCGCTGAAGAATCCCATCAAGGGCCAGTATTATGACTGGGCGGTGGGCTACCATGCGGGGCTGAAACTCGCGGACTTCTGGAAGCTGGAAGAGCACAAGCTGGGCGAAACCACTTTCACCCATTTCCCCGACGGCACCGCGCACAAGAACCGCATGCAGGGCAACGATTTCGTGCAAAGCCTGATGTACAATCGCGGCGTCACCTGCTTCTCCTGCCACGATCCGCACGGCACCGCGAATGAGGCCATGCTGCGCAGGCCGGTGAATGAGATCTGCTCGTCCTGCCACAGTGTCGGCAATCAGAACGGGCCTCATACCGCGACATTGGAGGAACACACCCATCACCCGGCGAACAGCCCCGGCAGCCAGTGTGTTGCCTGTCATATGCCCAAGGTGGTGCCCGAACTGCCCGGTGGCCCGTTCATCAGCACCCATACCTTCAACTTTGTGCCGCCATCGCTGACGGAAAGCCTGAAGGTTCCCAATGCCTGCAACAGTTGTCACAAGGACAAGGACCCCAAATGGGCGGTGGCCCAGTTGGCGAGCTGGAAGGGCACCTCGATCTGGCGCATGCAGAAATAGGCTTTCTCGATGCGGCTCCGGATTTTCGCGGCTGTCCTGATCGCCAGCACGGCGGCCTGGCCGATGGCCGCCTTGGCCTACCGCCCGTTCGATTCCACCGACGCGGATGTCGCCGGGGAGGGGGTGTGGGAGATCGAGTTGGCGCCCTTCAACTGGCGGCACAATGACGATGGCGTGCAATGGATCGCGCCCGCCGCAATCGTCAATTATGGCTTTGCGAAAGATTGGGAGTTGGTGGTCGAGGGCCGCAACACCAAATTCGACAGGGGTGGAGACGAATTTTCCGATGCCGCCGCGTCGCTTAAAACCGTGTTCCGCCAAGGCAGCCTTCAGGAGCGGGACGGTCCGAGCCTGGGCGCGGAATTTTCCGTGCTCCTGCCGGGGATCAACGCCGACAATGGCGCCGGCCTGGCTTTTGCCTTCCTGGCCAGCGACCGCAAGGAATGGGGCGCGTGGCATTTCAATATCGGCCCGACGCTGAGCCGCGATGGCCATGGCGGCATGTTCGCGGGCGCCATTCTGGAAGGACCGGAAAGCTGGCCGGTCCGTCCGGTGGCGGAAGTCCGCTATGAAAAAACCTTTGGCGGGGAAGAGGTGATCGCTTTTCTTGGCGGCGTGATCATTCCAGTTCGCGATGGGGTGTCGCTCGACATTGCTCTGCGTCATGCCCGGCAGGGCGGGCGGCCTGATGAACAGCTGAGGGCCGGAATCACCTTCGACCTTGAATAGGGCATCCCAGCCGCCAAAGGGAATGTCCGCTTTGCGCCAATAGCGGACATCAAAGTACCAGGCATTCAGCCCTAGCCAGTCTCTGCGCCGACTGACCGTGGGCGCACGTCCGCGCTTCGGCGATTGGGCGTCAAACTCAAATCACCGGTTTCCCTTGACGCGATCAAGTTCGACGAGAAAGTAAGGGTGACAACCAGTCCGCCTTCCGCGTGATTCTGGGCTGCCACTTGGCCGTTATGCACCGTCATTACGCGCGCAGTGATGGCAAGACCAAGGCCGGTGCCACCGGCATCGCGTTGGCGCGCCGTAGAAACTCGATAGAAGGGCTCAAATATCCGCTGCAAATCGGCATCTGGTACACCGGGGCCGCGATCACGAACGCTGACGACTGCGTGCTCAGAGCCTTCACCAACGGACACTGCAATCTCAGAATTTTCTGGAGAAAACCGAATTGCATTGCGCACGACATTTTCGATAGCGCGTCTCAGCATTTCCGAATTGCCGCGTAAGTACAAACGCCCCGCACCTTCAAGCACAATCCGCCGGTTGCCCTTTTTCGCCTCAACCGCTGCGTCGCTGATTACGTCATGAAGCAGTGCGATCAGGTCCACTTCTTCCATTTGGAACGAGTTGGGTGCGCTGTTCAGCCTTTCGAGTCGAATGATTTCTTCAATAAGCGCATTCATGCGTTCAATGTCGCGCTCGATACGCCGATGCTGGACTTCCACATTCGCGCTATCCAGTGTCGCCAATCCCATGGCGATTTGAATGCGGGCCAAAGGAGATCGCAACTCGTGCGAGATGTCCCGCAGAAGAACTTCCTTGGCCTGAATCTGCGACTTCAACTGCGCCGCCATGTGATTGAAATCCCGCGCCAGCGTCCCGATCTCATCGTTTCTTCGGCTGAAGCGCTCACCGACCTTGGCATCGAGATTGCCTCCCGCCAACACGCGGGCGCCCTGTTGCAGATCGTGGATGGGCGCGCTGATATAGCGGGCAAGCAGCCAACTGGCGACCGCGCTGACCAGAACCGCCAACGGCAGCAAGGCAACGACGATATTGTACGATCCCAACACATCGATCGGCGACGAGCCGAACCAAGCCACCGCCAGCGTGTAATTCTGTCCGTTCGCGGCTAAAATCTGCGAGCTTTCGAGCAAATGACTCGCAGAATGTTGGATGCTGGGCGCCAGGGGGCTTTGCTCCGGATTGTCGGAAATCAGCTTTTGACCGTTTCCGCGTGCGAGCCATTCGTGCAGGCGAGCAGGGACTTCCCGGCGCAGAATGTCATTCCCAGTGCCGTCCAAAACAAAGACATCGACGCCCGGATACTCGCTTTCAACCGCCCCCAACCAGGACTTCAGTCCCGCCTCGCCGCTGTCGTGCAAAGCCGTCTGGGCATCCTTGTTCATCTGCTCGAAATTGATCGCGCTGAGCTCGTCAATGCGGTGCCAAGCAACCATCGTCGTCGTGGCCACGCAACCGGCGATAATTATGCCCAGCACAATCCAGAAGGAGACAAAAACCCGCGCGAACAAGGTGTTCATGGCGCCACCTTGGCGGCCACGCTGACAAGCACATAACCAGCGCCCCGCATGTTACGAATTTCAACGGGCGCATTGACATGAGCGGCGAACTTCCGCCGGACATTGCTGACATGGGTGTCGATGCTGCGATCATAAGCGGTCAACTGACGGCCCAGCACGCGCTCCGCCAGATATTCACGGGAGCGAGTTTGACCCACCGGGTCCATAAGCGCTTCCAGCAACCGTAATTCCGTCCCGGTCAGAGAGAGCAGTTTGCCTTTGATCGTTGCAGTCAGGTTGCCCGTGTCCAACACCAAACTCCCGGCGGAAAGTCTTCGGCCTGGCGCATCCGATGCGCGTTCGCTGCGCCGCAGGACCGCCCGGATACGGGCAACCAAATGTCGGGGGCTGAACGGTTTCGCGAGATAGTCATCCGCTCCCAGTTCGAGCCCCAGGATGCTATCGACATCACCGCCGCGCGCCGTGAGCATGATCACCGGAGTGTTCAAGCTTTTGCGGATCGCTTTCAAGACCTCAAAACCGTCTACAGACGGTAGCATCACATCCAGAATGACAAGATCGAACCGCTCCCGTTCCAGCCGCTTGATTGCCGCCATGCCGTCGAGTTCCAAGGCGGTGGCGAGATGAGAGCTGTGGAGATACTCCATGAGCATCTCCCCCATCTCCCGGTCATCATCGACGAGCAAGATTGACGTCTTGGTCATGTGATCAGGCGCGGGGCTCCGGAAAGGCCCGTACGGTAACCCATCCGCGACAAGACTGTGTGGGGAAGAGGCCATCTTTTCACTTCTTCACAAACGGCGGCAATTCTTAACACAAAGCCGCTGATCGCGCTGGCTATCATTGCATCGTCGCTGCCGGAATCGGGTTTTTCACCCCGTCAAAAGGGCGCGCGGCCAGGGATAGGGGAATTGCATTTGGTCCAGTTCGCGCTGCGGCGCCCCTACACAATCCTGGTCGTCATTCTGGGGATTGCCTTGGGTGCTTTCCTCGGCCTGCGCAACATGCCGAAGGACGTTTTTCCGCCCCTGGGGGTGCCCACCATCTATGTCGCCCAGCCCTATGGCGGCATGGACCCGGCGCAGATGGAAGGCTTTCTCACCTACTATTACGAATACCACTTCCTCTACATCACCGGAATCGAGCACGTCGAATCCAAATCGATTCAGGGCGCGGCACTGATCAAGCTGCAATTCTATCCGGGCACCGACATGTCCCAGGCGATGTCGGAAACCGTGTCCTATGTAAATCGCGCCCGCGCCTTCATGCCGCCGGGGACAGTGCCGCCCTTCATCACCCGCTTCGATGCCGGCAGTGTGCCGGTCGGCTATCTGGCTTTCTCCAGCGCCACCCGCAAGGTCGGCCAAATCCAGGACTTGGCGCTCAACACGGTAAGACCCTTATTTGCCACCCTCGAAGGCGTGTCCGCGCCGCCGCCTTTTGGTGGTAGCCCGCGCACGGTGGTCGTGGACGTGGACCCGGCAAAGCTCCAGTCACATGGCCTCTCGGCGCAGGATGTTGTGTCGGCCATCGCAAATGCGGAAACCATCGCGCCGTCCGGCAACATCAATTTGGATGGCAAGTATCCGGCCATTCCTGTCAACTCGATCGTCACTGATGTCCAGAACCTGGCGAATGTGCCCATCCGCACGGGCGTCTTCCCGGCTACATTCGTTCGTGATGTGGCGACTGTCTCGGATGGGAGCGACGTGCCCACCAGCATCGCCACCGTGAACGGCAAACCCACCGTCTATATCCCGGTCACCAAACGCGCCGACGCGTCCACCTTGTCAGTGGTCAATCTGGTCAAACAGAACCTGCCCAAGTTTCAGGCCGCTTTGCCCGACGACACCAGCGTCAGCTATGTGCTGGACCAGTCTCCCTTTGTCACCAACGCCATCACCAGCCTGGCGGTCGAGGGCGTGCTGGGCGCGCTTCTTTCGGGCGTGATGGTGCTGTTGTTCCTGCGCGACTGGCGCAGTGCCCTGATCGTGGTGGTCAATATCCCCTTGTCGGTGCTGGCGGCGGTATTCGCGCTGTGGATCACCGGCCAGACCATCAACATCATGACCTTGGGAGGGCTGGTGCTGGCGGTCGGCATCCTGGTCGATATGTCCACCGTCGCCATCGAGAACATCCATACCCATTTGACCCGCAACCAGGGCGTCGAGCGGGCTGTGCTGGAATCCGGTCGAGAGGTGGCCGTGCCGTTGCTGATCGCCATGCTCTGCGTGGTGGCGGTTTTCCTGCCTTCCTTCGCCATGGTGGGCGCGGCCCGCGCCTTGTTCGTGCCGCTGTCGCTGGCGGTCGGCTTTGCCATGATTGCCTCCTACCTTCTCGCCAACAGCCTCGTTCCCATCCTTTCGGTTTGGGTCTTTCGTTCCCGGCACAGCGCTTTGGATGTTGGTCATTGGGAGCCGGGCTTTTTCGCCAAGGTTCAAAAGCAATATCTGGATTACATGGATCGCCTGCTGCCGCTACGAAAG
>CBHTTW010000139.1:0-6869 GCA_966096025.1 uncultured Alphaproteobacteria bacterium
GTGTCCATCAGGTTCAGGACATAGTCCTGGCCGTCGGCGCCCTTGTAATCCAGCCTTACGGTCTGGGCCTTGATGGTGATGCCGCGCTCCCGCTCGATATCCATCGAGTCCAGGATCTGGTCCTTCATTTCCCGGCTGGAGACGGTGCCGGTGAACTGGATCAGCCGGTCGGCCAGGGTGGATTTGCCATGGTCGATATGGGCGACAATGGAAAAGTTGCGGATTTTGGACAGATCGGTCATTTGGCTCTTTTAATGGCCTATCGCTTCGCTGCTTGAGGCCGGGCGGGGTCTAGCAGACTGAAGGGGCCCATTCCACAGGGTTTTCCGGCTATAACCGCCCCATGCTGCATTACCTCTATCTCGATTATGGGGGGCTTCCCCGTTACCGGCGGGAGCTGAAGTACAGCCTGATTTCCCTGCGCCAAGAGCTGGGGGAGGCGCCGGATGCCCGGATCGCGGTCTATACCGACGCCCCCACGGTCTATCAGCGCTGGCCGGTCGAGGTGGTGGACATAGCGGCCCAGATCCCGGCCTGGTCGGGGGGCGGGCTTTACCATCACCGCATCAAGCCGGCGGTGGTGCTGGACGCCCTCAAGCGCTTTGCCGCCCCGGTCTGTTTTGTCGACAGCGATTCCATCATCCGGCCCGGGTTCCATGCCGAGGTGACGGAAAAGATGGCGCCGCAGGAGGTCTGGTCCGTCACCAAAAGCGCCGTGGTGATGAACCATTTCGAGCTGCGCAATCCCTTTCCCCCGCTCAAGGGCTTTCGCACCACCCTGCCGCATCTGGGTTCCTACCGTTATGACACCGCCAATAGCTGGATGTTCAATTCCGGCCTGATCGGGGTTTCCCCGGTGCATGTGCCGGTGATGGAAGATGTTCTGGCCTTTATCGATGCCTTGATCGGGCGGGCGCACAAATTTCCCACCATCGAGCAATTGGCGCTCAGCGAGGTGGCGCGGCTGAACCAGATTCCCATCGCCGAAGTCAAAGACACTTTCCTGCACTACTGGCAGGGGCGGCGGCGCATCTATATGGCCAATCAAATCCAGAAATCCCTGTCGGACGATTGGAACGACCTGACGTCGCCCAAGGAATGGGCGCAGATGAATTACTGGAAGATCCGCGCTTATAACTATTATTACGGTGTCGCGAACATGTTCTCAGGTTGGCACAAATGAAGAATGACGTCGCGGATTTGTGGCCTGGGCAATCGGTGCCGCTGCTCAAGGCACTGCACATCCTCACCCACAATGGCGGGTTGAACGCAGATTCCCGGCGCAAGCTCAAACAGGTGCAGCATCTGGCGCAGCTGATCAAGCCCGCCATTGACGAGGCGTTGAAGGAAAAAGACCAACCCGTATTGGCCGATCTGGGCGCCGGCAAATCCTATCTGGGCTTTATTCTTTACGATCTGTATTTCGCGCGAGTAGGGCGGGGCAGGCTGATCGGGGTGGAAGCGCGCCCTGAACTGGTTGCAACGGCGCAAAAAATTGCCGCCGAAAGCGGCTTCGACCGCATTCAGTTCGTGGAAGGCAGGATCGCGGATGCCGAAATTGGGGCCGTCGACATCGTCACCGCCTTGCATGCCTGCGACACCGCCACCGACGAAGCCATCCTGTTCGCGCTGCGCCATGAGGCCAAGTTCGTCGCGCTGGTGCCCTGCTGTCAGGCGGAAGTGGCGCGCGAACTGGAGAGTGTGAAAGGTCCGCTGGATCAGATGTGGCGGCATGGCATCCAGCGCCGGGAATTTGGGGCGCAGCTCACCAATGTGCTGCGCGGGCTCTTCCTGGAAGCGCATGGCTACAAGGTTCGGGTGACCGAATTCACCGGCTTTGAACATACCCAGAAGAACGAAATGATTTTCGCCGAGCGTCACCAACGCTCCAATCCCCGCGCCAAAGCGGAGTTCGAAAAGCTGGCGAAGGAAGTTGGCGTGAGCCCGAAGTTGCTCAGCTTCTCAGCGTAGCGCCTAGCTTAAGCGCCGCCGCGACAATCTTCTGCGCCATGGCTTCGATTTCGGCGTCGGTCAGGGTGGCGTCCTTGGGCTGGATACGCACCGCCACGGCGACAGATTTCTGCCCCTCCGGCACGCCCTTGCCTTCATAGACATCGAACACCGACACGGTATCGATCAGATTGCGGTCGGCCAGCTTGACGGCCTTGACGATCTCGCCCGCCGCGACTTTGCCATCGACCACAAAGGCAAAATCGCGCTCGATGGCCTGGTACGGC
Organism: uncultured Alphaproteobacteria bacterium; assembly: GCA_966096025.1. Taxonomy (GTDB): domain Bacteria; phylum Pseudomonadota; class Alphaproteobacteria; order Micropepsales; family Micropepsaceae; genus Rhizomicrobium. The sequence goes on from CBHTTW010000139.1 coordinate 2,238, forward strand.
GAAGGCGCGAACAGCGGCTTGGCCTTGCCCTTGCTCTTTGTGTCGGGAATGGCGTCCAGGAAGATTTCAAATCCAGCGGCTGGAACTTTCAGGTCGAACGCCGCCAGCACCTTGGGATGCAGTTCGCCGAACTGGGCGATGACTTTCGGGCCCATGGCGATGGTGCCGCTGCGTCCCGGATGATACCAGCCCGGTGCGCCTTGGGTGATGGGCGCGGACATGGGCGCGCCGGTGATGGCTTCCAGCGCTGCCAGCAGATCGGCTTTCGCTGCAAACAGGCCGCCGGTATCGCCACTCTTTTGCCAATGACGCTCGGCATTGCCGGTACGGAGTGCGGCGGCAACGGTTTTTTGCGCCTCGGGCATGCCGGAGTCGAATGCCGCACCGATTTCGAACAATTGCAGATTGGCAAAGCCGCGCGCCGCATTGCGTGCCGCCGCCGCCAGCAAAGACGGCAGAACCGAAGGCCGCAAGGCATCCAGGTCGGAGGCGATGGGATTGGAAAGCTGACGCGCGTCATCGCCGCCGCCAAACAATTTGGCCTGGTCGCGGGCAATGAAGGAGAAGGTCACGGTTTCATTGAAGCCGCGCGCGGCCAGCGCCCGCCTTGCGGTGCGGCTGCGGCGCTGGGATTTGGACAGAACCGGCGCGGCCACGGCGGAGGTGCGGTCCAGCGGGACCGACGGCACATCGGCCAGGCCGTGAATGCGCACCACCTCTTCCACCAGATCGGCGGGGCCGTCCACATCATGTCGCCAGCTGGGCGGCACCACATGCAAGGCGCCGTGATCTTCGACCACAAAACCCAAATCCTGCAGAATGCCGATGATGCGTTCGCGCGCCACCTTGATGCCGCCGAAGCTTTCAACCAAGGCCGGGTCGAAAGAAATCGGCTTATGCGCCGGGGGCAGCGCGCCCGCGATCACCACATCCGAAGCCTCGCCGCCGCACCATTCCAGAATATACTGGGTGCAAAGCTCCAGCCCCGGCAGCACGAATTGCGGGTCAACGCCGCGCTCGAACCGATAGCGCGCGTCGGAAATAATGCCTTGCTTGCGCCCGGCCCGGGCAATGCGCGCCGGATCGAACCAGGCGGATTCGATAAAGACATTCCTGGTGTCTTCGAAACTGCCGGTGTCCATCCCGCCCATGATGCCGGCGATGCCGCGCGCGAAACTGTCGTCGGCGATCACAATGGTGTCGGCGTCCAGCACATAGGTCTTTTCGTCCAGGGCCAGAACCTGCTCATGATCCTTGGCCATGCGTGCGGAAAGATTGCCGCTGAGCTTGTCGGCGTCGAACACATGCAGCGGTCTGCCGCGATCCTGGGAGATCAGGTTGGTGGCATCGACCAGGGCCGAAATGGATTTCATGCCCACGCTTTTGAGCTTGTCCTGCACCCATTTGGGGGCGGGGCCGTTCTTGACGCCGCGGATCAGCCGGCCGGCGAAGATCGGGCAGGCGTCTTTATTTTCCGGCGTGAAATCCAAGGTGATTTTCTTGGGCGAAGGGAATTTTCCTGCCACCGGCTGAACCTTGCCGGTCTTGAGCTTGCCCAGGCCGCTGGCCGCCAGATCGCGGGCGATGCCATAGACCGACGCCGCGTCGCCGCGATTGGGGGTGATGGAAACATCGAACAGGGGATCGTTGGCGAGCAGGCCCGCCTCCACCAGCGCCGCCACCACCGGCGCGCCCGCCTTGGCCCCGGCTTTCAGTTCGATAATGCCGTCATGGTCTTCGCCGAGCAGCAATTCGCGCGCCGAGCACATCATGCCGCGCGATTCCACGCCGCGAATGGTGCCCAGCTTCAGCACATCGCCGCTGGCGGGAATGGTGGTGCCCGGCCGTGCCAGCACGACCTTGATCCCGGCCCGTGCATTGGGCGCGCCGCAAACGATCTGCAACGTGTCCTTGCCATCGCTGACCGTGCACAGCCGCAATTTGTCGGCATTGGGATGTTTTTCGGCGGTGACGACTTCGCCGACGATGAATTCCTTCAGCGCCGCGCCCGGATCGGTGATGCTTTCCACCTCCAGGCCGATGGACGTCAGCCGTTCGCCGATGGTCGCCGCATTGGCGTCGGTATCCAGATGTTCTTTCAGCCAGCTCAGCGTGAATTTCATCGCGACAGCCCACCATCCAAAGTCGGGATGTCGAGCGCCGCAAAGCCGTAATGCTTAAGCCAGCGCAGGTCGGATTCAAAGAAACTGCGGATATCGGGCATGCCGTATTTCAGCATCGCCATGCGGTCCAGGCCGAAGCCGAAGGCAAAGCCCTGATACTTGGTGGAATCGATGCCGCAATTCTCCAGCACCTTGCGATGGACCATGCCCGAGCCGCCCAGCTCCAGCCAGTCATTGCCGGTGCCGAAGGTGATCTTGCCAGGCACGCTGCGGTCGCAGCGCATGTCCCATTCCAGCGACGGTTCGGTGAAGGGGAAAAAGCTGGGGCGGGCGCGCAGCTCGATCTGGTCGATTTCGAAAAAAGCCTTGCAGAATTGCTCTACCGTCCATTTCAGATGGCCCAGATGGATACCTTCATCCACCACCAGCGCCTCGACCTGGTGGAACATGGGCGAATGGGTGGCGTCGCTGTCGACGCGATAGGTGCGGCCAGGAGAAATAATTCGGATCGGCGGCTTGTTCCTGAGCATAGTGCGCACCTGCACCGGCGAGGTGTGGGTGCGCAGGACATGGCTCGAACCGTCGGCTTGCGGCGCGACGTAAAACGTATCCTGCATCTGGCGCGCGGGATGATCGGGCGGGATGTTCAGCTTGGTGAAATTGTAATCGTCCAGCTCCACATCCGGGCCTTCGGCGACGCCAAACCCCAGGTCGGCGAAGATCGCGACCACTTCTTCCAGCACTTGGGAGATGGGATGCACCGTGCCGGTATTTTCCGGGCGGGTGGGCAGGGTGACGTCGAGCTTTTCCGATGCCAGCCGCGCATCCAGCGCCGCATCGCCCAGCTGGGCTTTGCGTGCCGCGATTGCTTCTGTAACCGCGTCTTTCAGGCCGTTGAGCTTTGGCCCCTGAACCTTGCGCTCGTCGGGCGTCAGCTTGCCCATGGTGGCGAGCAGGGCGCTGACCGAGCCCTTTTTGCCCAGGGCCGCCACGCGCACAGCTTCCAGCGCGGCCTCATCGGCTGCGCCTGCCACGGCGGCGAGTAACTCGGACTGAAGGGCGGCGATATCGGACATGCAAACTCCGGGTGGGACTGACCGGCGGACCCAAGAGAATTTAGGGGCGCCCGCCGAATCTCCGGTGAAGTCTGCTTAGGCCTTAGTCGCCTGATCCACCAGAGCCTTGAACGCTGCGGGCTCGTGGATCGCCAGATCGGACAGAACCTTGCGGTCGACCACGATCCCGGCGCCGGCGAGCCCGGCGATAAATCGGCTGTAGGTGAGGCCATGCTCGCGCACGGCGGCGTTGATGCGCTGGATCCACAAGGCGCGGAAGTTACGCTTGCGCTCCTTGCGGCCGATATAATTGTGCTGCAGCGACTTATCGACCGCGGCATTGGCCGTGGTGATGTTGTTCTTGCGGCGGCCGCGCATGCCCTTGGCCTGCTTGAAAACCTTCTTGCGGCGGGCATGTGACGGAACGGAACGGGGTGAACGGCTCATGGTTTAGATCCCCCCGCCATACGGCATCCAACGCTTGACGCGCCGTGTCTCGGACTCCGACAGCGTGTCCATGCCGCGCAGGTCGCGGGTACGGGCCGGGGAGTTGTTGATCAGGCGGTGGCGCTTGCCGACTTGGTGGGTTTTGATCTTCCCACTTTTCGTGATTTTGAAGCGCTTCTTAGCGCCCGACTTGGTCTTCATCTTGGACATTTTGCTTTCCTTATGGGGCACTGAAGCCCGGTAGCGTTTGGGGCTGCCACGGCATGTCCGGCCGGGCCGCCCAAAGAGCGCGCCTTCTATAAGGGGATGGAGCCGGGCGCAAGCCCGAAAGTGCCTATTCTGCGGGGTCTTGGCCGTCGCCCCGGTCGCGGGTGGGCGAGGCGGAAGATCGGCCGGTAACCCCGAAATCCCCCGATTTACTGCCCGATTCCACAAGCTCAAAGCCCTCGGCCGCCAGGCCGCGCTTGAGCAGTTCGCGCACCGCCGCCGCCCGGCTGGGCATCCGCTTGGAGAAACGCCAATTGTCCAAGGCATTCAGCTCATTGCCGGTCAGCATGATCTGAAGCCGCTCGCCGCGTTGAGAGTCATTCATGGCGCCAGTCCCAATAAAACCTTTCCAATCAAACTCTTATGCGCAACTTACTCATAATGAGCACTCTACCCAAACTGGGCAGTCACCTAGTAAAACCAATTTTAGGAACTCCTAGTTCCTTCCCTCAAGAATGTTGTTTGTACAAAAGGGGGCAAACACTCAATTAACTCATTGATAAACATAGATAATTTCTGTTGCCCCGGAGGATGGTCCGGCGCAGGATGGCGGTGAAAGGAGGATGCCACCATGGATGCAATCCTCACCCTCCCTCCGTCTAACGATGCCAATCATCTGGCCGAGGCCAATCACCGCATCGCCAACAGCTTGAGCCTGTTGGTCGGCATGGTGCGCATGCAGGCTGTCTCGGTGAAGAAAAGGGCCGAGCCCTACAGCAATGCGGAAGTCCGCCATCTGC
>CBHTTW010000140.1:0-6802 GCA_966096025.1 uncultured Alphaproteobacteria bacterium
CCTTGGAGAATTGCAGGATCGCGGCGCGGTCGAGCACCACGATCTTGGCTTGGGGCGGATCGGCCAGCACCGGGGTGGCCGACAGAGCGAGAGCCGCGAGCGCGAGCTTGAGAGAGGTTCTGGTCATCTTAGTACCCTGTAGCAGTGCTGAAGTGGATGATCTGGGCCCGGTCATAGGGCGCTTTAACATAAGGCAAGCCGAGGTCGATCTGAACCGGGCCGAACGGCGATTTCCAGCTTACGCTGATGCCGGCCGAGCCGCGGAAGGCCAGATTGTCCTTCACGCAGGTGCCGATGCCGGAATACTGCGCCCCGGTGCATTGACGGAAACCGCTGAGATTGTCCAGCCGGCCCATGGTGCCGAAATCGGTAAACAGCGAAAGGCCCACGCCATAGCTCTCGGGCAACAGTGAGGGGAAGCGCATCTGGGCGCTGCCGATGGCGCGCACCGTGCCGCCCAGGGCGCCGGTATTGTTGGGGGCCACGATATCGCGGGGGCCGATACCGGCCAGGGCAAAGCCGCGGAAACTGTCGCCGCCGTCAAAGAAGCGTTCGTTGAACGGCACCAGCGAGCCGTCATAGCCCGTGATGTAGCCGAAGCGGCCGCTCAAGCTGGCGATGATCGCGCCATCCAGCATGGGCGTGTAGGTCGCGGCGTTGGCGCTGGTGCTCATGAATTTCAGGTTGCCGCCGAAACCGGCAAACTGCTGGGAGAAAGAGAAGGTCGATCCGCTGGTGGGTTTGCGCAGATCGTCCAGGTCGTTATAGGCATAGGTGAAGCCGAAGATCGAACCGTATAGCGAACCGGCGGCAAGCTGCACGTCCAGCGGCGCGCCCGCATAGGGCCGCACTTCCTCAATCTTGTAGGTATAATTCACCGCCACCGAACTATATTCGGAGATCGGGAAACCCATGCGCAGCACCGCGGCGGTGGTGTTGGCCTGGAAGGTCGCCTGATCGAAATTGGTCTGGCTCTGATAGATGTCGAAACCGGCGGCCAGTTCCCGGTCCATGAAATAAGGCTCGGTAAAGCTGAACACCGCCTGCTTGGTGATGTAGGAGGCCTGCAGCGATACGCGCAGGGATTGGCCGCGGCCGAACCAGTTGGTGTCGGAATAGCTGACTTCGCCGAGCAGCGAAGTATAGGACGAATAGCCCAGGCCGACTTGCAGCGAGGCGGTGGATTGTTCGGTAACCTGGACGGTGAGGTTGGTGCGGTCGGGCTGGCTGCCGGGCACGTTCTTGACCTCGACATCCTTGAAGAAACCCAGGCTGCGGATGCGGGTGCGCGAACGGTCGATCAGGACGCGGTTGAAGGCGTCGCCTTCCTGCAGGCGGAACTGGCGGCGGATGATCTTGTCCAAAGTGCGGGTATTGCCCGCGATATTGATCTTTTCGATATAGACGCGCGGGCCCTGCACGATCTCGAAACCCAGGTCGATGGTCCTGATCTTGGGATTGCGCTTGAGGCGGGGACGCACATCGGCAAAGGCATAGCCCTGGGTGCCGGCGGCATTGGTCAAGGCGTCGATCGCCTTCTGCACCTGCTCCTGGGAATAAATCTCGCCTTTCTGCACATCCACCAGTGGGCGAAGCTTGGCGGCGGGCAGTTCGGCGATCTTGGAATCGATGGTGATTTCGCCGAAACGGTAGCGGACGCCCTCCTCCACCGTGAAGTTGATGTAGAAGCTTTCGCGGTCCGGGGTGAGCTGCGCCACCGCGCTCAGAACCTTGAAATCGGCATAGCCGCGATTGATGTAGTAACGCCGCAGCGACTCGCGGTCGAATTGCAGCCGGTCGGGATCGTAATTGTCGTTGGAGGCGAGGAACTTCCACCAGCGGCTTTCCTCGGTGGCGATCTGCCCCCTCAGCGTGTCGCTTTTGTAGATCTTGTTGCCGATGAAATTGATCTTGCTGACGCCGGTGGTGGGGCCGTCGGTGATCGAGAAGATCAGGTCGACGCGGTTCTGCGGGCGCTGGATGATCTGCGGATCGACACGGGCGGCGAATTTGCCGTTGCGGCGATAGAGTTCGATGATGCGCTGGACGTCGGCCTGGACCTTGGCGCGGGTGAAGACCGCGCGCGGCTTGATCTGGACTTCCTTGGTGAGATCCTTGTCCGAGACCTTGGAATTGCCCTCGAACACCACCTGGTTGACGATCGGATTCTCGGTGACCCGGATGGTCAGGGTGCCGGTCGCCCGGTCGAAGTTGGTGCTGACATTGGAGAACAGCCCGGTGGTGGTCAGGTTCTTGAGCGCGGTATCGACATCGACCGGGACGTAATTGTCGCCTTCGCGCAAGCCGACATAGCTGAGCACGGTGCCGGCCTCGACGCGCTGGGTTCCGCGCACCACGATGTGCTGGATGATGGGGGCGGGCTCGACGGCGGCCGCCGGCAGCTGCCCGGCCGGATTGGCGGCGGCGGCGGCCTCGGCATTGTTCGGGGCGGCGGCCTGCTGATTGAGTTCCTTGGCCCGTTCGGCGGCGCCGGGACGAAGCTGGGCCCAGCCGTCTTTGGTGGCCGGCGCGGAAGCCAAAGCCAGGCAGACTCCGGCCGAGGTCGCGCGCAACAACCTGCTTCTAAGGCGCAACATCCGCATCCCGGTTCGGCCAACTCGTCATCTAGGGCGCGGCAGGCGCGGCCCGGTTTTCAGAAAAGATTCAGCCGGACCAGGTCATTCCAGGTTGTCAGGAGCATCAGCCCCAGCACCAAAACCAGCCCAAGCCGAAATCCAACGTCCTGGGCCCGCGCACCAAGCGGACGCCCCAAAACAGCTTCGCATGCATAGTACAGAAGATGCCCCCCGTCGAGGAGCGGAATGGGAAAAAGATTGGCCAACCCGATGCTTACAGAAAGTATAGCCACCAGATTGAGCAGCGGCAGAAAGCCGAAATCGGCCACTTGGCGGGTCATTTTGGCGATTCCCACCGGCCCGCTGAGCTGATCGGTCGAGGCCCGGCCCCGGATCATCTGGGTGATCCCAACCAAGGTCCCCTTGGTGATGGCCCAGGTATCCCGGCAGGCGGCGCCAAACGCCCCCACCAGGCCATAACGCTCATGGGTCACCGGAGCCTTCGGATCGTGGCGGACCCCGATCACCATCTGGCTGGTATTGTTGCCCAGCACGTCCTTGGTCTTCATCAGCCGGGGGGTGACCGGGATGGTCATGTCCTGGCCGGCGCGGCGGATGCCGATGGCCAAAGTGGATCCGCCGCTGACCGAGATGATCTGGGGCAATTGCTGGAAATCGGTGATCTCGGTGCCGTCGACCCTGGTCACCAGATCGCCGCTTTTGAGGCCGGCCTCGGCCGCGGGGCTGCCCGGGGTGACATCCCCGATTACCGGCGCCACCACGGTATGGCCGGCATAGAGCGACAGGCCGGTCAAGAGCACGATGGCCAGAAGGAAATTCGCCAGCGGCCCGCTGGCGGCGACCCAGGCCCGCTGATGCAGCGGCTTGAGCTGCAGTGCGCCCTTGCGTTGCTCGGCGCTCATATTGGCGGCGGCCTCGGTATCGGGACGCGAGGCGGCGTCGGCGTCGCCGGCGAATTTCACATAGCCGCCGATCGGTATCCAGCTCAGCTTCCAGCGGGTGCCGTTGCGGTCGTTCCAGCCGAAAATTTCCTTGCCGAAGCCGACGGAAAACACCTCCACCGTGACGCCGAACCAGCGCGCCACCAGGAAGTGTCCCAATTCATGGAAGAACACCACCAGGGTGATGACGAAAAGAAAGGCGGGCAGACCCAGGGGGGTCCAGGAAATGAAACCCTGTATCGCGTCCAACATCTATGTTCCTACTCTCTGGCAGATTTCCTCCGCCAACAGGCGGGCGCGGGCATCGGTGCCCAGCACGCTTTGCAAATCCCCTGCCACTCCGTTGCTGCCGACATCCTGGTCCAGCGCGGCGGCGACCACACGGGGAATGTCGAGAAAACCGATACGGCGGTCCAAAAAGGCCTGGACCGCGATCTCATTGGCCGCATTTAGGACAGTCGGGGCCAGCCCCCCCGAGCGCATGGAGTCGATGGCCAGATTGAGTGCCGGGAAACGGTCATGGGCGGGCTGCTGGAACACCAGGCTGCCCAGCGCCGCCAGGTCCAGGCGCCGCGACGGCGATGGGATGCGGCGCGGCCAGCCCAAGGCATGGGCGATGGGCGTGCGCATGTCCGGCGCCGACAGATGCGCCATGGTGGTGCCGTCCTCGTAGCTCACCAGGCAATGCACGATGGATTGGGGATGCACCACCACACCGAGTTTTTCCGGCGGCAAGGCGAAGAGAAAATGCGCTTCGATCAGCTCCAACCCCTTGTTCATCAGGGTGGCGCTGTCGAGGCTGATCTTGCGGCCCATCGCCCAATTGGGATGGGCAATGGCCTCTTCCACCGTGGCGGCGCGCATGCGCTCCAGGCTCCATTCGCGGAACGGCCCGCCGGAGGCAGTGATGGTGACCAGATCGGCCTCGGAGGCATCGCCCGATCCCAGCACCTGGAAGATGGCGTTATGTTCGCTGTCGACGGGAAGAACCTGGGCGCCGGATTTCTCGATCGCATCGCGGAACACCGCGCCCGCCGCCACCACGCATTCCTTGTTGGCAAGCGCAACCACCACGCCGCGCCCGATCGCCGCCAGGGCCGGTTCGATCGCCGCCGCGCCCATGATGGCGACCATCACGAAATCGCTGCCGCGGCGCGCGGCATCGATCACCGCCTGGCGGCCGGCCGCCACTTCGATGCCGGTGCCTTCAAGCCCGGCTTTCAATTCGCCGAACAGCTGTTCATTGCCGATCACCGCCAGCTTGGGCTTCATCGCCCTGGCCTGCTCGATCAGGACTTTGACATTGTCGCCGGCGGTCAGGGCGGTGATGGGAAGCGCGTCGGCGCCATGCAGCTTGCGGACATGGGCGATCACATCCAGCGTGTTGACGCCGATGGAGCCGGTGGAACCCAAGACGGTGACCTTGCGCGCCAACACCTCGTCCATCGGCGGCAGTTCGTCAAAGATGCGGGTGGCGGCGATGGCCTTCATACCCGCCCCCCGAACAAGGGATTAAAGTGAAAGACGAACACCAGCAGCGCCAGCACCACACTGGCGGCGAACAGCGAGTCCACCCGGTCCAGCATGCCGCCATGGCCGGGGATCAGCCCGCCGGAATTCTTCAGGCCGAAGCGGCGCTTGATGAAACTCTCCAACAGATCGCCGCCATGGGCCACGAAACTGAAGGCAAAGGCGAAGACCATGGCGCTTTCCGCGTCGAAGCCGAACAAGGCGATATAAAATCCGTATACCACCATGGCGGTGATGCTGCCGCCGATGGTGCCCGCCCAGGTCTTGCCCGGCGACAGGCGCGGCGCGAGTTTGGGACCGCCGATCAATTTTCCGAACACCAGGGCGCCGGTATCGGTGGCCCAGACCAGCAGGAACAGGCCCAATATGACCAGCTGAGGCTGCAGCGGAAAGACGCGCAGCGCCACCAGCGCCATGGCGGGAAGGCCGATATAGAGCACCCCGCCCGCATGCCAGAGCGGATTGTCGTCATTGCGCTGCGCCCAGACGTAGGAAGCGACGGCTCCCAGCACCAGGCTGGCGAAGGCGGCCGGGACGATCTCATAGACCATCGCGGTCAAGGCGCAGGCGGTGGTGGCGCCGGTAATGATGGTCTGGATGTGAAGCGCGTGGCGCTCCATCTGCGCCGCCTTGGCGGGCGCGCGCACCATGCGATGCCATTCGCGCGCCGCGAACAAGGTCATCAAGGCCGTGATGGCGGCGAACAGTTCGGGCCAGGGCGAAAGCGCCAGACCGATGGCGGCCACGGCCAGGAAACCGCCGAACAGAATCCGCAGCACGCCCTCGCCGATGCCATGCCCGGAATGTTGCTGGCTCACGCTCACGCCACGGCTTCCGAATCCAGCGCGCCGAAGCGGCGTTCGCGGGCGGCGAACTGATTCAGCGCCGCGGTCAGCGCGGCGCGGTCGAAATCCGGCCACAGCGTGTCCAGGAACAACAGCTCGGCATAGGCCGACTGCCAGAGCAGGAAATTCGACAGCCGGTGCTCGCCGCTGGTGCGGATCACCAGGTCGGGGGCCGGCAGCGCGCTGGTGAACAGGCGGGCGGCAAACAGTTCCGGGGTGATGGTTTCCGGGTCCAGCCGCCCGTCCTTGGCGGCGCGCGCCAGTTCCTGGGCGGCGGCGGCGATTTCCTCCTGCCCGCCATAATCGAAGGCGAAGGTCAGGTTCATGCCGTCATTCCTGGCGGTGCGGCTTTCGGAATCCTGGATCATCTGCTGGATGTCGGTGGCGACCCGGCCGCGATGGCCGATGATGCGCATGCGCACATTGCGCTCCACCAGCTCGTCCATGTCGCTGCGGAAATAGGCGCGGAACAGGCCCATCAGCGCGCCCACCTCGGTCTTGGGCCGTTTCCAATTTTCGCTGGAGAAGGCAAACAGGGTCAGGTTTTCCAACCCCATGTCGCAGCCCGCGCGCACCGTCTCGCGCACCGCATTCATGCCGGCATAATGGCCGGCCTCGCGCGGCAGATAGCGCTTCTTGGCCCAGCGGCCATTGCCGTCCATGATAATGGCGACATGCTTGGGCAAAGGCGTGGGCAATCCGGGCGCGTCCGTCATACCTGCATGATTTCCTGCTCCTTGGCATGGAGCGCTGCATCGATGGTCTTGATATGGGCGTCGGTCAGCTTCTGGAGCTCATCGGCCTTGGTGTGCTGATCGTCCTGGCCGATCTTGTGATCCTTCTCCAGCTTCTTGAGCAGGTCGTTGCCGTCGCGGCGCACATTGCGCAC
>CBHTTW010000141.1:0-6792 GCA_966096025.1 uncultured Alphaproteobacteria bacterium
GTCGCCGCCGAATAGATCCAGGCCTGGCCGGGCGAATATTCCAGCGGCAGCGCCGCGAGCTGCGCGATCATCGCCGGCAGGCCGCCTTCGGTATCCGTCTCCGCGATGCGCAGGCGCCGGTATTCGGCATCGATCGGTGTGCGGTTGTGAAAGCCGTAGGTGAGGCCGGAGGTATGGCGCAGCAGATCCAGAACCGTCATGTCACGCGCCGGTGTGGCGCCGCCTTGGACCTTCAAATCGGCGAAGGCCGGAATGAAACGCTTGACCGGATCATCCAGGGCGATGAGGCCTTCCTCCATCAGCATCAGCAGGGCCACCGCCGTGATCGGCTTGGTCATGGAATAGAGACGGAAGATCGCATCCTGGCGCACCGGCTTTTTGCGCGCCATGTCGATCTCTCCCACCATGCTCCGGTGCGCCAGCTGTCCGCGCCGCCAGATCAGGGTCAAAGCGCCGGGCAGCAGGCCTTCCTCGATCCGCGTCTCCAGGAAGCGCGGAATGCGCGCCAGCCTGTCGTCCGAAAATCCCGCTTCTGTTGCCATGCCAACGGTTATACTAAGCCCTGGCATGAATGACATATCCAAAAACTGGCCCGCTTTGTCGCTGCAAGAGGCCCATGCGCGCCTGACGGCGCCGGGCGCCCCGTTTGAAACCGTGGAAGCGGTGATCCGCGGCGTCCCCATGCCTGTATGGAAGCATGTGCCGGTCACCGCGGCGCAGGCCTTCATTCAGGCGCGCCGCCATGGGCAATGCGAATTCCTGGTCCATCAGGACGAGCGCGTGACGTTTGACGGTTTCGCGCGCGCCAGCCTGCAGGTTGCCGCCATGCTGATGGAGCGGGGTCTGCGCAAAGGCGAGCGGGTGGCGTTGGTCATGCGCAACCTGCCGGAATGGCCGGTGGTGTTCATGGGCGCACTCATGTCCGGCGCCATTATTGTGCCGCTCAATGCCTGGTGGAGCGGCACCGAACTGGCTTACGGAATTCTGGATTGCGGCGCGCGGTTTGTTTTTGCCGACGCCGAGCGCCTGGCGCGGTTGAAGGATTTGCCGCCCTTTGTCGAGCATGTCTTCGCTGCGCGCGCCGCCAATCCGCCGGATGGTGTGACGGTACTGGAGGATGTGATCGGTGCGCCGGCCCATTGGGAGAATTTGCCGGAACGCGCCATGCCCGACGTCGCGCTTGCGCCCGAGGATGATGCGACGATCTTCTACACCTCCGGCACCACCGGGGCTCCCAAGGGCGCGCTGGGCACGCATCGGTCCTTGACCACCAATATTTTTGCCATGCCGTTTTCCAACGCGCGAAATCTGCTTCGCAGCGGGGCAAAAGCCGGACCGGAGAAACAGCGGGTGACGTTGATTGCCGTGCCGTTCTTTCATGTCATCGGCAGTCTTTCCATTCTGCTGCCGAACATGGCGGCGGGCGGCAAGCTGGTGATGATGCGCAAATTCGAGCCGCTACCCGCGCTCGAACTGATCGCCCGCGAAAAGGTGACGGTCACCGGCGGCGTGCCCAGCGTGGCGGCGGCGTTGCTGGAACAGGCGGCCGGTCATGACGTCTCGTCGCTGGAACTGGTCACCTTCGGCGGCGCCCCGGCGCCCATGGGCCTGGCGGCGCGAATTCGCGAATCGCTGGGCGCCATGCCGGGCCAGGGCTGGGGCATGACCGAGACCTCGGCGACCTGCACCAGCCATTCGGGCCGCGATTATCTGGCCCGCCCCGACAGTTGCGGTCCTGCTTTGCCGGTCAGCCGCCTGAAAATCATCAAGGACGGCATCGAACAGCCGCCGGGCACCGCCGGAGAGCTTTGGATCTTTGGTCCCAATCTGGTGAAGGGCTATTGGAACCGGCCCGAGGCCAGCGCGGAAAGTTTTCAGGACGGTTGGCTGAAGACCGGCGATCTCGCCATGCTGGATGATGAAGGCTTTTGCACCATCCTGGATCGCGCCCTCGACATGCTGATCCGCGGCGGCGAGAATATCTATTGCGCCGAAGTGGAGAATGTCCTGAGCCAGCATCCCGCCGTGGCCGATGCCGCGCTTGTCGGCCTGTCCCATCCCTATCTGGGTGAAGTGCCGGCCGCGCTGGTGCGGCTGCGCCAGGGCGCCGAGGTGAGCGAAGCAGGTTTGCGCGCCTTTGCCGCCGAGCGGCTGGCGGCCTTCAAGGTGCCGGTTCAGGTGCGATTTTCGCCCGAAGCGCTGCCCCGCAATGCGGGCGGCAAGCTGATGAAAACCGCCTTGCGCCGGATGTTCGAGGCATGAGCCTGTTCGTGACCCATCGCATCGTCATTCCCGACAGCGAGCTTGAGGAAAGCTTTATCCGCAGTTCCGGCCCCGGCGGGCAGAATGTCAACAAAGTCTCCAGCGCGGTGCAGCTGCGCTTTGACGTGCGCGCCTCACCAAGCCTGACGGAAACGGCGCGCGAAGCCTTGCTGCGCGGCGGCCAACTGACGCGTGACGGTGTGTTGATCATCACCGCCCAGCGCTTTCGCGAACAGGACAGGAACCGCGCTGATGCGCGCGCCCGGCTGGCGGACATCCTGCGCCGCGCCGCGACACCAAAGCCGGTGCGCCGTGCCACCAAGGTCCCCAAGGCCAGCAAGCGCAAGCGCCTGGAGGGCAAGAAGCGTCGCGCCGATATCAAGCGCGGCCGCGCCAAGCCGGAATGACGGGCGGGTAAGCCGTATACGGATAAAAACCCCTGTGGCGATAACCCCTTAAGACTGTTACCGAATCGTCGCAAACGGGACTATGATGGGGCGATGATTGAATCATTTGCCCGCTTGCGCGCCGTCGCCTGGCCCCTGGTGATCGGCCTGATCGCGGGCGGCACGGTGGCGCTTTTTGCGGGAAGCGGCTTTTTCTGGGGCCTGGTTGCCCTGGGCCTGGCGGTCATGCTCGTCGTGCAGTTCGTCAATTTCCAGGAACCGATCCTGCGCCCCCCGGAAAAGAATCCCGACGATCCCCTGGCCTTGTTGCCGCCCTTTACCCGGCTGTTGTTGGAGCAATTGCCCATGCCGGTGATGTTGCTGGACGATCATGAGCGGGTGCTGTTCGTGAATCATTTCATGCGCGATGTGTTGGGACCGGGACTGGACCGCAAGCGCGCTTCCTCCGTGCTGCGCAATCCGGATGTGTTGGCGGCGATCGCCGGGGCCAGCCGGGGGGAGTCCTCCGATGTGCCCTTCACCTTGCCGGTGCCGGTGGAGCGGCATTTCCAGGCTTATGCCGCCCGCATCAATACGACGCCGTCGATGATCGTTCTGCTGTTGCACGATCTGACGGTGGTCAAGCGCAGCGAGCAGATGCGCGCCGACTTCGTCGCCAATGCCAGCCATGAGCTGCGCACGCCGCTGGCGGCGGTCACCGGCTTCATCGAAACCTTGCGCGGTCACGCCAAGGACGATGCCGAAGCCCGTGAGCAGTTTTTGGAAATCATGGCGGCGGAAACCGGGCGCATGCGCCGGTTGATCAACGATCTGTTGTCGCTGACCCGCATCGAGATGAATGAGCATGTCAAGCCGGAAGGGCGCATCGATCTGGAAAGTGTCGTGCGCCAGGCCGCGGCCGCGCTCAAGCCGCTGGCGGCGCAGGACGGCATCACCGTCACGGTCCAGGCCGAGCCCGGTATGCCGCCGGTGATCGGCGATCAGGACGAGCTGGTGCAGCTGTTCCAGAACCTGATCCACAACGCCATCAAATATGGCCGCGAGAAGGGGGTGGTCGCGGTCAGCATCGGCCGGTCGGGCGACCAGCTGGTTGCCGCGGTCCGCGACGATGGCGAGGGAATCGCGCCCAACGCCATCCCGCGCCTGACGGAACGATTCTACCGGGTGGACGTCAAACGCAGCCGGGAGAGGGGCGGCACCGGTCTGGGCCTGGCGATCGTCAAGCACATCATCAGCCGTCATCAGGGGCGGCTGAGCATCGAAAGCAAGCTGGGTGAAGGCAGTCTATTCACCGTTTTTCTACCCGCCGCGCCGCCAGAAATCCTTGAAAAACCGGCAATCTCCGAGCCTGTCACAGAAGTGTTATAAATCTGTCGCATAGCAGTGTGGTGAACCGCATAAGCGGAAGCCCATGGATCGGAATCAGCAATGAGCGAGCACACCGTCAAGTCTTTCGGGGAACAGCTGGAAGCCCTTTCCGCGCTGGTGGCGCAGATGGGCGGGCTTGCCGAAGCCCAGTTCGCCTCGGCGATCGAGGCCATCGCCCGGCGCGACAGCGTGGCGGCGGAACGGGCCGTGGGCGGCGACAAGCGGATTGATGAAATTCAGCAGGAGATCGAGGAGCGCGCCCTCAAGCTCCTGGCCTTGCGCCAACCCATGGCGGTCGACCTGCGCGAGACCCTGGCCGCGATCAAGACCGCGGCGGAACTGGAACGTATCGGCGATCTTGCCAAGAATATCGCCAAGCGCGCCTTGGTCCTGAACCGCGAGCCGCCGATCCGGCTGACCCAGTCCTTGGCCCGCATGGGCAAGGCGGCGCAGAACCAGCTCAAGCAGGTTCTGGATGCCTTCACCAGCCGCAATGCCGAGGAAGCCGAAGCGGTGTGGAATCGCGATGGCGAAATCGACGAAATCTACAACAGCCTGTTTCGCGAGCTTCTCACCTATATGATGGAAGATCCGCGCACCATCGGCCTGTGCACGCACCTTCTGTTCGTCGCCAAGAATATCGAACGCAGCGGCGACCATTGCACCAATATCGCCGAGGTCGTGTACCACATGGTGCGGGCCGGCCATCTGGCCAACAACCGCCCCAAGGCGGACACCACCAGCGAAACCAGCGTCCCCTACGAGACCCACGCATGAGCAAACCGACGGTCCTGATTGCCGAGGACGAAAGCTCCCTGGTGACCCTGTTGCGCTACAATCTGGAGCGCGAGGGTTATCGCGTGCTGGAAGCCCGCGACGGCGAGGAAGCCTTGCTGGTCGCCGCCGAGGAACAACCCGATCTGGTGGTGCTGGACTGGATGCTGCCGCAACTGTCGGGCATCGAGGTCTGCCGCCGCCTGCGCGGCCGCCAGGAAACCCGCAATGTTCCCATCGTGATGCTGACGGCGCGGGGCGAGGAGTCCGACCGTATCCGCGGCTTGGATACTGGCGCCGACGACTATCTGACCAAGCCCTTCTCCATGACCGAACTCTTGGCCCGGCTGCGTGCCGTGCTGCGCCGCATCCGCCCCAGCCTGGCGGAAGATGTGGTGGTGGTCGGCGATATCGAGATGGACCGCGCCGCCCACCGGGTGCGCCGCGGCGGCGTGGAAGTGCATCTGGGTCCCACCGAATACCGTTTGCTGGACCATCTGATCCAGCATCCCGGCCGGGTGTTCAGCCGCGAGCAGTTGCTGGATGCGGTGTGGGGCAGCGATGTCTATGTCGAGGCGCGCACCGTGGACGTGCATGTCGGCCGCTTGCGCAAGGCGCTGAACATCGAAGGCGCGACCGATCCCATCCGTACAGTCCGTTCCGCCGGATATTCCTTGGACGCCGCCAGCGTTACCACGGCTGCCTGATCGACCGCGGTTCTTTTGTGTCGTGAGTTCGTCGCGCCATCGCTCGTGTACGTCGTGTACACGTCGCTCGGCGCTCCTGCTCACGCCACAAAACTCCTCGCGGTCACAATAATCTTCGGATTGGTGTTTCCAGTTCTTCCGGCAAGGTACGGGGCGCAAAGCGCGTCACCGGCTTGCCGTCGCGGTCCACCAGGAATTTGGTGAAGTTCCATTTGATGAAGCCGGTGCCCAGAAAGCCCGGCTTTTCGCGCTTGAGATGGCGGAACAGGGGATGCGCCTTGCGGCCATTGACCTTGAGCCGGGAGAACATCGGAAAGGTGACACCGAAATTCTCGCGGCAGAAGCGGGTGATCTCGGTTTCGCTGCCCAGTTCCTGATTGAGGAACTGGTTGCAGGGAAAGCCCAACACCGTCAGGCCGTCCTTTTCCATCCGTTCATGCAGGCGTTGCAGTCCGGAATATTGCGGCGTCAGTCCGCAATGGCTGGCGGTGTTGACGATCAGCAGAACGCGTCCGCGCCATTTGGATAGCGAAGCCGGTTCGCCGTTCAGTAGCGGCGCGGAAAAGTCATAGACGCTCATGGCGTGGGATTTTGGCATAACCGGAGTGATCGGCGCTATCCGGCCGCTCGCTCTGGTTTAGCAAGATTTCGACAGCTCTCCGGCCGCCCGCTTTGGGCCGGAGTTTGAGGAAAGACCTCTCCGGCCCTTCGCTTGTGCTCAGGGCGTTCGATGCTCAAATCGATCCGCAGGATCGATTTGCCCGGCTATGCCGGTCGCATCTCACCCTGCCATGCGGCCCTTGGTGTCCTTGCCGTCGCGACGGGCCTGTTGCGGCTGATAGGCCTTGCGGGCATGGGCCTCGCAATAGGGCGATCCCGCTTTGGGGTTGTGGCCGCAGAAGTGGAATTCCGACCCGGCGGGGTCGCCGATCGGCCAGCGGCACATCCGGTCGCTGATGGTCAGGACCGTGGCGTGGCTGCCATCCTCAAGCTGCAGAGGATCTTCCTCGACAATGGGGGCGGCCGGCACATGGCTGCGGACGCTGGGGACCTTGGGGGTCATGGGCATGCGCGGGCGTTCGCTGCGCGAGGGGCTGGCGCGGCCCGCCAGGCCCAGCCGGTGAACCTTGCCGATCACCGCATTGCGGGTGACCCCGCCCAGGGCCCGGGCGATCTGGCTGGCCGAGAGACCCTCGGTCCACAATGTCTTGAGCTGCTCAACCCGGTCATCCGACCAATTTGCCTGCGTCATGGCTCTCGCTCCTGGCTGCCGG
>CBHTTW010000142.1:0-6775 GCA_966096025.1 uncultured Alphaproteobacteria bacterium
TGGGTGCGCATGCAGGAGGAAATGCCCTGCCTGTTCTGTGTGGTGGACATGCATGCCATCACCCAGGATGTCGGTTACGCCCATGCGGCGGAACTGACCCAGGCGACGCGCGAAGTCACCGCCGCCTATATCGCCGCCGGTGTCGATCCCAAACGCACGCCGATCTTCAATCAGGGCCAGGTGCCCGAGCATGGCGAGCTGGCCTGGATTCTCAATTGCGTGGCGCGGCTGGGCTGGCTGGACCGCATGACCCAGTTCAAGGAAAAATCGGGCAAGCATAAGGAGCGTGCTTCGGTCGGGCTTTACACTTATCCCGTGCTGATGGCGGCCGACATTCTGGTCTACAAGGCCACCCATGTGCCGGTGGGCGAAGACCAGAAGCAGCATCTGGAACTGGCGCGCGACATCGCCCAGAAGTTCAACAACGACTTCGGCGCACCGGATTTCTTTCCCCAGCCCGAGCCGGTGATCACCGGTACGGCGACACGCGTGATGAGCTTGCGCGACGGCACCAAGAAAATGTCCAAGTCGGATGAAAGCGATATGAGCCGCATCAATCTGACCGACGATGCCGATGCCATCGCCAACAAGATCAAGCGCGCCAAGACCGATCCCCATCCCCTGCCCGCCGGCAAGGACGAGCTGAAGGACCGGCCCGAAGCCGAGAACCTGATCAATATCTATGCCGCCTTGGCCGACCAGGACCGTGACGCGGTGATCGCCCAATTCGCCGGCCAGCAATTCTCCGGCTTCAAGACCGCCCTGGCCGATCTGACGGTGGCCAAATTGGAACCAGTCGCCCGGGAAATGCGCCGCCTCTTGGCCGATCCCGCCGAGATCGACCGCATCTTGAAGGACGGCGCCATGCGCGCCCGCGCCATCGCCACCCCGGTGATGGATGAGGTCAAGAAGCGGGTCGGCTTCATCTCCTAGGATTTCCGCCGGGCGCTTTGCCGCGCTCCATTCCGCCGAAACAGGCGTAGGATGCGTGCATGACATTGGACCCGCTTGTCCTGTCGCGCTTGCAGTTCGCCTGGGTCGTGGCCTGGCATATTCTCCTGCCGGCCGTGACCATCGGGCTGGCCTCTTATATTGCCTTGCTGGAAGGCATTTATTTCACCACCGGCAAGGAAATCTATTTCCGCATCTCGGGCTTCTGGACCCGCATTTTTGCCGTCTGTTTCGGCATGGGCGTGGTGTCGGGGGTGGTGATGCCGTTCCAGTTCGGCACCAATTGGAGCCGTTTCTCCGATGCCACGGCCAATATCATCTCCCCCATGCTGGCCTATGAAGGCCTGACCGCCTTCACCCTGGAGGCCGGTTTCCTGGGCGTGCTGCTGTTCGGCCGCAACCTGGTGCCGCGCTGGGCGCATTTTGCCTCGGCGGTGTTGGTGGCGGCGGGCACCTTGTTCTCGACCTTCTGGATTTTGGTGACCAACAGCTGGATGCAGACACCGGGCGGCTACAGGCTGGTGGACGGCATCTTCTATCCCACCAGCTGGACGGAGATTATTTTCAGCGCCTCCTTCCCCTACCGCTTCATGCATACCGTGGTCGCTTTCTATGTCACCACCGGTTTTGTGGTGATGGGGGTGGCGGCCTGGCTGCTGCGCGCCGGAAAATCCCGCGACGAAGCCAAGCACATGCTGTCGGTGACCCTATGGCTGCTTACCCTGCTGGTGCCGCTGCAAATCTTTCTTGGCGACCTGCATGGCCTCAATACCTTGGAACACCAGCCCGCCAAGCTGGCGGCGATCGAAGCCCATTGGGAGCGCGAGGCGCGTGCGCCGCTGGCCCTGTTCGCCATTCCCGATCAAAAGGCCGAGACCAACCATTATGTCGTCGAGGTGCCGCTGTTGGGCAGCCTGATCCTCACCCATGATGTCAATGGCGTGGTGCCGGGCCTCAAGGATTTTCCGCCGCAAGACCGGGCGCCCGCCATTATTCCCTTCTTTGCCTTCCGCATCATGGTTGGCGCAGGATTGATGATGCTGGGGCTGGTGGCGGCGGGATTGTGGCTAAGATGGCGCGGCAGGCTTTATGACGCCGGCTGGTTCCAGCACGCCTTGATCTGGAGCATGCCGCTGGGCTTCATCGCGGTCTTGGCGGGATGGACCACCACCGAAGTCGGGCGCCAGCCTTGGACCGTCTATGGCGTGATGCGCACCGCCCATTCGGTGACGCCATCCCTGACCGGCAGCGATGTGCTGCTTTCCCTGATCGGTTATATGCTGGCCTATTGCATCATGTTCCCGGCCGGCCTGTGGATGGTGATGCGTATTGTGCGGGCCGGCGTGGTCAAGGACGGTCATGCGCCGGTGGAAGCGGGGCGTCCCGCCGCCCCCGTCAAACCCGTGCCGGGAGACGGATCATGATCTTCGATTTTGTCCCGCTCTGGACCTTGATCCTGGGACTGGCGGTTTTCTTCTATGTGCTGTTGGACGGTTTCGATCTTGGTGTCGGCATTCTCTACAATTTCGCGCCCAACACGGCGGCGCGCAATCTCTTGATGAATTCCATCGCGCCGATCTGGGACGGCAACGAGACCTGGCTGGTCTTGGGCGGCATCGGATTGCTGGCGGCCTTCCCGCTGGCTTTCGCCATCATCCTGCCCGCGGTCTATTTCCCGATTCTGGTGATGCTGCTGGCCTTGGTGTTTCGCGGCGTGGCGTTCGAATTCCGCTTCCGCGATGCCGAGCACCGCACTTTCTGGGATCATGCCTTTGGCTATGGTTCGGCGGTTGCCACCTTTGCGCAAGGCGTGGTGCTGGGCGCCTTTATCCAAGGCTTTGAGGTGGAGGGGCGGCATTTCACCGGCGGCAGCTTTGATTGCTTCACGCCCTTCTCGCTCTTTGTGGGCATCGCTTTGCTGTTCGGCTACAGCCTTTTGGGCGCGGGTTGGCTGATCCTCAAGACCGAAGGCGATTTGCAGGCCCGCGCGCGCGACCAGGCGCGCCTCTGTTTCCTGGGCACTCTGGCGGCGGTCGGTATTGTCAGCCTTTGGACCCCGCTCGTGGATGGCGGTATCGCGCAGCGCTGGTTTTCCTGGCCCAATATCGCCTTCCTCAGCCCGGTACCGGCGCTGACCGTTTTGTTCGGCATCCTGGAGTGGCGGGCCATCGCCGACCGCAAGGCGGAACTCAGCCCCTTTCTTTATGCCGTGCTGCTGTTCAGCCTGTCTTATCTCGGCATCGCCATCAGCCTGTTCCCCATGATCGTGCCGCATCACTATGACCTGTGGCAGGCGGCGTCCTCGCCGGACACCCAGATATTCCTGGGTGTGGGCACCTTGTTCCTGCTGCCGGTAATCCTGGTCTATACCGGCTGGTCTTATTGGGTGTTCCGGGGCAAGGTGCGGGCCGATACCGGATATCATTAACCTATGTTGAAAACCGTACTTGTCACCGGCGCGGCCAAACGGCTGGGACGGGCCATCGCCCTGGACCTGGCGGCGCAAGGCTGGAATGTCGCCATTCATTACAACAGTTCGGAAGACGATGCCGACAGTGCGGCCCAAGCGGTGCGCGCCTTCGGCGCCGAAGCGGCCACTCTCAAATGCGATCTGTCCAAGGAAGCCGAGACCGCCAAGCTGGTGGACTGCGCCGTCAAGGAGTTGGGTCCGCTCACCGCGCTGATCAATTCCGCCTCGCTGTTCGAGAATGACGATTGGCAAAGCGCCAGCCGCAAGAGCTGGGACGATCATATCGAGACCAATCTGCGCGCGCCCTTGCTGCTCTCGCAACTGTTCGCCAAACAATTGCCGGATGGCGCCAAGGGCACCATCATCAACATCATCGACCAGCGGGTGCTGAAACCCACGCCGCAATTTCTGTCCTACAGCGTCAGCAAGGCGGGGCTTTATTGGCTGACGACAACATTGGCGCAAGGGATGGGCCCGCGCATCCGGGTCAATGCCGTGGGCCCCGGCCCCACCTTGAAAAATCCCCGCCAATCCGATGCCGATTTCAACCGCCAGCGCGACGCCACGATCCTGGGACACGGCGCCGATCCCGCCGACATTTGCGCCGCCGTGCGTTATCTGCTGGAGGCCGAAGCCGTCACCGGTCAGATGCTGGCGGTGGATGGCGGCCAGCATCTGATCTGGCAGACACAAGACGTGCAGGGGGGCGAATGAGCAAGATCGAGACCCCGCGCTTTGCCAGCGCCGTCAGCGGCGTCCGCCACGTTTTCATCCGCAACCTGGAACTGCCCGCCCATATCGGGGTCTATCGCCAAGAAGAGGGCCGCACACAGCCGGTACGGATCAATGTCGATCTGGCGACCGATGACATCGCCGATGCCCAGGACATGCTGGAAAACGTGGTCGATTATCATGTGATCGAAAAGCGCATCCGCGCCATCATCGCCGAGGGCCATGTCCGGCTGGCGGAAACCCTGGCCGAGCGCATTGCGGCAGCCTGTTTCGAGGACCAACGGGTAAGAACCGTGCGGGTGCGGGTGGAAAAATTGGCCGCCCTGACCCATGCCGAGAGTGTGGGCATAGAGATTGAACGAACTCGCTAATATATTGGCGGCATGAGTTCCCCCGATGCGCCCCTGACCGGCGCCGAACGCATCAACGCCTATCTCAAGACCCTGCCGGATGCGCCGGGCGTCTACCGCATGCTGAATGCGGCAGGCGATGTGCTCTATGTCGGCAAGGCCAAGAGCCTGAAGAAGCGCGTGTCTTCCTACGCCCGCGGCGGTGTGCACAGCGAGCGGCTGACCCGCATGGTGGCCGAGACGGCGGAGATGCTGTTCGTCACAACCGCCAGCGAAACCGAAGCGCTGTTGCTGGAATCCAACCTGATCAAACGGCTGAAGCCGCGTTACAATGTCTCTTATCGCGACGATAAAAGCTTCCCCAACATCCTGCTGCGCGAGGATCACCCCTTCCCGCAGCTCTTGAAGCATCGCGGCGCCAAGACCATCAAGGGCATCTATTTCGGCCCCTTCGCCAGCGCCGGCGCGGTCAACCGCACCCTCAACACCTTGCAGCGCGCCTTCCTGCTGCGCTCCTGTTCCGATTCGGTGTTCGATTCGCGAACCCGCCCTTGCCTGTTGTTCCAGATCAAGCGTTGCAGCGCGCCCTGCGTGAACCGCATCGATCTGGGCGGCTATCATGAACTGGTGGAGGAAGCCGAAGCCTTCCTGCAAGGCAAAAGCCAGACGGTGCAGGACCAGATCAAAGCCGAAATGGCCAAGGCTTCGGACGCAATGGATTTCGAGGCCGCCGCCAAATTGCGCGATCGCCTCAAGGCCATGAGCCATATCCAGTCGTCGCAGGGTGTCAATCCGTCGACCTTTGACGAAGCGGATTTGTTCGCCGCCCATGGCGAAGGCGGGCATACCTGCATTCAGGTCTTCTTCTTCCGCGCCGGACAGAATTGGGGCAACCGTCCCTATTTCCCGCGCCATGACCGCGACCTGCCCTTGGCCGAAGTGCTGGAAAGTTTTGTCGGCCAATTCTATGACGAGCGCACCGCGCCCAGATTGATCCTGACCTCCGAAGACTTGCCGGGCCGCGCCCTGCTGGCCGAAGCCCTGGGCACCCGCGCCGAGCAGAAAGTCGAGATTTCAAAACCCCAGCGCGGCGAAAAACGCGAGATCATGGATCGCGCCTTGACCAACGCCCGCGAGCAGCTGGGCCGGCGCCTGGCCGAGAACAGCGCCCAGGCCCAGTTGCTGGAAGGCGTGTCCGATCTGTTCGGTTTGGACCAGCCGCCGCGCCGCATCGAAGTCTATGACAACTCCCATATCCAGGGCGCCCATGCCCTGGGCGCCTTCATCGTCGCCGGACCGGAAGGCTTTGAAAAAGCGCAATACCGCAAATTCAACATCAAGGCCGAGGACCTCGCCCCCGGCGACGATTACGCCATGATGCGCGAGGTGCTCACCCGCCGCTTTGCCCGCATGGTCAAGGAAGAAGCGGAGCAACCGGACAATGCCAAATGGAAGCGCCCCGACCTGGTGCTGATCGATGGCGGGCCGGGACAATTGTCAGTCGCCTGCCAGGTCTTCGCCGATCTGGGTGTGGAAGACGTCGCCTTGGCGTCCATTTCCAAGGGCCCCGACCGCGATGCCGGGCGCGAGCATTTTTATATGCCGGGCAAGGAGCCGTTCCGGCTCGATGCCAAAAATCCGGTTTTGTACTATTTGCAACGGTTGCGCGACGAAGCCCATCGCTTTGTGATCGGCGGCCACCGCAAGAAACGCAGCGCCGCCATCGGCGCCAATCCCCTGGACGAGATCACCGGCGTGGGGGCGGGCCGCAAACGGGCCCTGTTGCAGCATTTCGGTTCCGCCCGCGCCGTGGCGGGGGCCAGCCTGGCCGATCTGTCCTCGGTTTCCGGTGTCAGTGAGACACTGGCCAAGAAAATCTTCGATTTTTTTCACTCGGGCGGGTGACCTAAGCGTAGAGGGGTTCTAAACTTGCCCCAATGTTTGCCCTGCCCAATGCCCTGACCATATTGCGCATCGTGCTGGTGCCGGTTTTCGCCATCGCCTTTGTGATGCCCGGCGAAGTGGCGAGGCTGGTGGCGTTCGGCATTTTCGTGATCGCCGGAGTCAGCGACTGGCTGGACGGTTTCGCGGCCCGCAAGCTGAAGGCCGGGTCGGATTTCGGCCGCATGCTGGACCCCATCGCCGACAAGGTGCTGGTGGCGGTGGCGCTGATGATGCTGGTGGCGGAAGGAACCTTCACCCAGGTCAAACCCAACGGCATGCTCAGCCTGCTCAAGCTGGTGCCGGCGCTGATCATCCTGGCGCGCGAGAT
>CBHTTW010000143.1:0-6721 GCA_966096025.1 uncultured Alphaproteobacteria bacterium
CTTTTCGTCAAAGCCGGTGGTGCCGATGACATGGACGATGCGCGCCTGGGCCGCCAGTTCCGCCAGCATGGTGGAGACCATCGGGGTGGTGAAATCCACCACCGCCTGGGCATGGGCGAGCAGCGGCAGGGGATCGGCGGTCAGCTTGATGCCATTGGCCTGCATCCCCGCCAGGGTGCCGGAGTCCAGGCCCAGATTGGGATGACCTTCCATCTCCAGCGCGCCGCAAAGCGTGAGGCCGGAACCTTGCGCGATCTCGCGGATCAGAGTCCGGCCCATGCGCCCGGAGGCGCCGGTGACGACGATCTTCAGCTCAGACATGGAACGCCCCTCTCAGGCCCTCAAAAAGGAAACAGGCTCAAGCCTTAGTATCCACACCGGTGGGTTGGGCAGGCATATCTTTTTTTGCAACCGTGACCATGGCGGGACGCAGCAGCCGGTCGCCAATCATATAGCCGGACTGAACCACATCCACGATCGAACCGGCGGGCTTGCCGCCCCCCGGCACTTCCGCAATGGCCTGATGCAGATTGGGATCGAATTTGCCGTCGCTGGTGTCCACCGCCTTGACGCCATAGCGCTCCAGGGTCTGAAGCAGCTGGCGGTCGGTGGCCTCCACCCCGTCCAGCACCGCCTGGACTTGGGGATCGGCGGCGGCGCGCACGTCGGCGGGCACCGCGGCCAAGGCGCGGGCGAAATTGTCGGCAATGCCCAGCATGTCGCGGGCGAATTTGGTCACCGCATACTGGCTGGCGTCGTTCTTTTCCTTGTCGGCGCGGCGGCGGATATTTTCGGCTTCCGCCAGGGCGCGCAGGCGCTGGTCCTTGAGGGAGGCCACCTCGTCCTGCAAGGCCTGCAGCACGGCGAATTCCGCGGCATGCGGATTCTCGGAATCGGGAAGCTGGGTCGGTTCTTCAGTCATATCGCTAAACACTCATTTCTCGGGGCGCGTCTTTAAACGCTATGCAAGCAATCGTCCAATGACTTTGGCGGTATGGTCGACCATGGGGATGATCCGGCCGTAATTCAGCCGGGTCGGGCCCAGGACCCCGATCACGCCCACGATCTTGCCCTGGGCGTTGGCGTAAGGGGCGGCCACGATGGAGGAGCCCGACAGGGAGAACAGCCGGTTCTCCGAACCGATGAAAATCTGGACCCCTTCGCCATCCTTGGCGAGCTCCAGCAGCCGGATCAGGTCGGCCTTGCGCTCGATATCGTCGAATAGGACACGGACCCGGTCCAAATCGGCCTGATTGTCCAGCAAATGCGAAGTGCCGCGCACAATCAGCACCTTTTCCGGTCCCGCCAGGGTCGCCAGTCCCGTGGCCACCAGCTTGGCGGTCAGGGCATCGAGCTCCAGCTTTTCGCCATCCAATTCGGCCAGGATTTCGGCCCGGGCGGCATCGATGGTGCGGCCGCGCAAGCGCGCACCCAGATAATTGCTGGCTTCGGACAGGGCTGAAACCGGCAGGCCGGCGGGTGTGTCGATGACGCGGTTTTCCACCTGGCCGTCTTCGCTGACCATGATCACCAGCGCCTTGCCCGGCGCCACGCCGACGAATTCCACATGCTTGAGGGCGCTGTCCTGCTTGGCGGTCAGCATCAGCCCGGCGCAGCGCGACAGGCCCGCCAGGCTCTGGGTGGCCTGGGTCAGCACATCCTCGATGCGCTGGCCGCTGCCCGACATGCGCGCCTCGATGGCGATGCGTTCGTCCGGCGCCAGCTGACCGATTTCCAGCAAGCCGTCGACGAACAGCCGAAGGCCCTTTTCGGTGGGAATCCGCCCGGCGCTGGTATGGGGGGCATAGAGCAGGCCCATGGCTTCCAGGTCGGCCATCACATTGCGGATGGAGGCGGGCGACAAAGCATGGGGCAGGCGCTGGGACAGGGTACGTGACCCCACCGGCTCGCCACTGGTCAAAAAAGCCTCCACCAAATGGCGGAAAACCTCCCGGGGGCGGTCGGTAAAGCCTTGCGGCATTAAAAAGGGGGAACGCGGTTCCAACGCCAAGATACTGAAATTCCTGATATTTCTGGTTTCGTTTGCTTCTATTGCCGTGCTGACGCTAGGTAACGCCCCAACGTTAGCAGACCGATATATGAGGCTCCATGCGCCCTTCCAACCGCGCCTTTGACCAAATGCGCGCCGTTTCCCTTACCCCCGGCTTTTCCCGCCATGCCGAGGGCTCCTGCCTGGTCAAGTTCGGCGACACCCATGTGCTGGTCACTGCCAGCCTGGAGGAGAAAGCGCCGCCCTTCCTCAAGGGTTCCGGCAAGGGCTGGGTGACGGCGGAATACGGTATGCTGCCGCGCTCCACCCATGACCGCATGCGGCGCGAAGCGGCGGCCGGCAAACAATCGGGGCGCACCCAGGAGATCCAGCGGCTGGTCGGCCGCTCTCTGCGCGCAGTGTGCGATCTGTCGGCCTTGGGCGAGCGCCAGATCACCATCGACTGCGATGTGCTGCAGGCCGATGGCGGCACCCGCACCGCCGCCATCACCGGCGGCTTTGTCGCCTTGGGCCAATGCATCGCCTTCATGAAGAAGGTCGGCATGGTGACAGTGCCGGTGATCAAGGATCATGTCGCGGCGATAAGCTGCGGCATCGTCAAGGGTCAGGCAGTGCTCGATCTGGATTATGACGAAGATTCCACCGCCGAGACCGACGCCAATTTTGTCCTCACCGGCGCGGGCGGGCTGGTGGAGATTCAGGGCACCGCCGAAGGCGCGCCCTTCACCGAGGAACAGCTTGGCGCATTGCTCAAGCTGGCGCGCAAGGGCATCGGCGAATTGGTCGAATTGCAAAAACAGGCGCTGGCATGAGGCTGCCGCGCGGCAGCCAGCTGATCGTTGCCTCGCACAATGAAGGCAAGGTGCGCGAGATCAAGGCGCTGCTGGGGCCGCACGGCATTCTTCCGGTCAGCGCCGGATCGCTTGGCCTGCCCGAGCCGGAAGAAACCGGACTGACTTTTGCCGCCAATGCACAGATCAAGGCGCTGGCTTGCGCCAAAGCCGGCCATCATGCGGCGCTGTCGGACGATTCAGGGCTCTGTGTGGATGCACTGGGCGGCGCGCCGGGAATCTATTCGGCGCGCTGGGCGGGACCGACCAAGGATTTCCGCGTTGCCATGAACCGCATTCATGACGAGCTGCGCCACAAGGGTTTGAGCACCAGCGCCGCCAAATTCGTCTGCGCTTTATGCATCGCCATGCCTTCGGGAGAAATGCAGACCTTTGAAGGCGAGGTGCATGGCAGGTTGAGCTTTCCGCCGCGCGGCGATCATGGCTTTGGATACGATCCGATCTTTACTGCCGACGGCATGGAGCAGACCTTCGCGGAGATCGAGCCGGCGCGGAAACATGCCATGAGCCATCGCGCCAAGGCATTCGAGAAGCTGCTGCATTCGGGCATCTTCACCGAGAGTCTTTAGTTATGATGGTCGCGCAGCCTAACGCTAACGGTCGCACAGCTTCGCTGCGCGACCTGCTGGGCTGACGCTCCATGTCCTTCGGCGTTTACGTCCATTGGCCGTTTTGCGCCGCCAAATGCCCCTATTGCGATTTCAATTCCCATGTCCGCGTCGCGATAGACGAAGACGCTTGGGTGGACGGCATTCTCGCCGAACTGGGTTGGGTGGCGCAGAACCAGGCCGAACGGCCGGTGGTGGAAACGATTTTCTTCGGCGGCGGCACGCCGTCCTTGATGGCGGGAAAATCCGTCGGCCGTATCTTGCAGAAAATCGCCGCGCTCTGGCCTATGGCCAACGATCCGGAAATCACCTTGGAAGCCAATCCGGCCAGCGCCGACGCCACGCGTTTCGCGGATTACCGCGCCGCCGGGGTCAATCGCGTGTCGCTGGGGGTGCAGGCGCTGAACGATGCCGATCTGAAAAAGCTGGGCCGTTTGCATGACGTGGCGGAAGCCAAGGCGGTGCTGGCCCTGGCGATGCGCCAGTTCGGCCGGGTTTCGTTGGATTTGATCTATGCCCGCCCCGACCAAAGCGATGCGGCTTGGCGCGAGGAACTACGGCAGGCCTTGGCCTTCGGCACCGATCATCTGTCGCTCTATCAGCTGACCATCGAACCGGAAACGCCTTACGCTCTGTTGCACAAGAATGGACAGTTGCAGATTCCCGGCGAGGATCTGGCGGCGGGGCTTTACGAAACCACCCAGGAGCTGACCGGGGCGGCGGGCATTCCCGCCTATGAGATTTCCAATCACGCCCGCCCTGGGCAGGAAAGCCGCCACAATCTGATCTATTGGCGTTATGGCGAGTATGCCGGTGTGGGCCCTGGCGCGCATGGACGCGTCAATCTGGGAGGCGTGCGCACCGCCACCGCCGCGATCAAATTGCCGGAACGCTGGCGCGATACGGTTGAAAAAAAGGGGCACGGCTTTTCCGATATGACGCCGGTCTCGAATGAAGAAGCGGCGCGCGAACATCTTTTGATGAATCTGAGATTGGCGGAAGGGCTTGACCTAACCGCCTACGAAAAACGCTGGAACACCAAACTCGATGCGGCCAAGGTCGCGGCCATGACCGAGCAAGGATTTTTGGCACGCGATCATGACCGGCTGACCGCGACGCCGAACGGGCGGTTGCTGCTCAATCGCGTGATTGAAGAACTGCTTTAGCTATTCTTCCCCAGAAACGTCGTCGGCGCCGGGCTCACGACCACGGGGCCGGCCGCGTTCACTTCCAGCACCGCCAGGCCGCGCTCGGACGTGCCGTCATTCTTGAAGCGGAAGATGCCGTTGACCCCGGAAAAGCCGTTGGGGTCCATCAGCGCGCCGCGCGTGAAACGGTGATAAGGTGTGCCGGGCGACAAAAGCGCGACCAGCGACACGGCGTCATAAGCCAGGCTGGCCAATTGCGCCGGCGCCGTGCCGAACGTGTCGCGGTATTTCTTCACGAACTCGGCGTCGCTGTTGGGGGCGGGCGCGGCATACCAGCTTCCCTGCAGGCTGGTTTCCCGCATCAGCGCCGCGTCATCGTCCCACAATCCGGTGCCCAAAAGCTTGACCTTGTCGCGGGTGACGCCGTCCAGCGACAGGGTCGGCGCGATGGCGCGCAGGATCACACCGCCTTGGGCGATCAGGACTGCGTCGGCGCCGCTCTTGGCCACGGCGCTGGCGGGGGTGGCGACCGCCGCGGCGCTGGGCGGATAGCGTTCCACATCCACCACATTGCCCTTGGCGGCGGCGACGGATTCAGTGAAGGCATCCTTGGCGACATCGCCATAGGCGGTCTGCGGCGCCAGTGCGGCGAATTGCTTATGGCCCTTGGAAGCGGCGAAGCTGATCACCCGGCCCACTTCATTCTGCGGCAGGAAACTCAACAGATACGCGCCATTGCCCGCCACCGTCTTTTCGGTGGAGAAGGCCAGAACCGGCACGGCGCGGTCGCGGGCGATGGGGGCGACGGCCGATACCGACGGTCCGAACAGCGGCCCCACGATCACTTCCGCACCCTGGGACAAAAGCTGTTGCACCGCCGCCGCCGCGCCCGCGCCGCCATTGCCTTCGTCGGCGGTCATCAAAAGGATATTGCGGTTGCCGGCATTGAACATGGCGAGCTGCGCCGCCTTCAGCATCGAGGCGGCCAGGGCGCGAGTGGGGGCCGAGCTGCTGGAGAAGGGCAGGATGATGCCCACCCGGACAGGGATGACGTCGGGCGCCGTGCCGGGCAGGCGCAAATAGCTGGGCAGGTCGCGGTCCAGCGGATTGGCGGCGACGGGCTCCTTGGGCGGGGGAGGCTGGGTCACCGGCGCGGGGCCCTGCGGCTTTGGCGTACAGGCGGCTATCGCGACGGCCAAGGCAATGGCACAAAAGCGGCTGGCGGAAATAGACATCGGCAATCCTTTGACGCGTAAACCTAAGCCTTTGGACACGGGCGGTAAATCACCCACCTCGCCGGTTGGCGGCGATTTGGCGGCAGGGCTTTATATCCTTGCCACCCCCATCGGCAATGCCCGGGATATCTCCTTGAGAGCGTTGGAGGTCTTGAAAGGTTGCGATGTCATCGCGGCCGAAGACACCCGCGTTACCGCCAAGCTGCTCGCCATTCACGGCATCGCCAGACCGCTGATCCCCTACAATGATCACAACGGCCCGCAGATGCGGCCCAAGATTCTGGCCCGGCTGGAGCAGGGCGAGCGGGTGGCGCTGGTGTCCGATGCGGGTACGCCTTTGGTGTCGGACCCCGGCTACAAGCTGGTGCGCGAGGCGATTGCGGCGGGCGCGGCGATTGTGGCCCTGCCGGGGCCTTCGGCGGTGCTGGCCGGGCTGACCTTGAGCGGGTTGCCGTCCGACCGGTTTCTGTTCGCCGGCTTTCTTCCCGCCAAATCCGGCGAGCGCAAAACCATGCTGGAAGAAATGAGCGGCGTGCGCGCCACCCTGATCTTTTTTGAATCCACGCAGCGCCTGGAAGACTCGCTTCCCGCCCTGGCGGATGTGCTGGGCGACCGTCAGGCAGTGGTGGCGCGCGAGCTGACCAAGCTGCACGAAGAAATCCGGCGCGGCTCTTTGCGCGAGCTGGCGGCGCATTATGCCAAGGCGGGGGCGCCCAAGGGCGAAGTGACTTTGCTGGTTGCGCCGCCCGATGCATCGGCGGGTCCTGACAGCGCGCGGATCGATGCGGCCTTGAAAGCGGCGCTGGCCTTCATGCCGGTCAAGGCCGCGGCCGAGATGATCGCCGATCTCACCGACGGTTCGCGCAAG
>CBHTTW010000144.1:0-6712 GCA_966096025.1 uncultured Alphaproteobacteria bacterium
TCGGGATGGCGTCCTTCCAGCAGGGCATCCAGCGTGCCCGGCGAAGGCTTCACAAAATGCCCCAAATATCTCTGGCATATTCGCGGATGGTGCGGTCCGAAGAGAACCAGCCCATATGGGCGATATTGCGCACCGCCGCCGCCGACCATCCGGCGGAATCGGCCCAGCGCGCATCGACGCTGCGCTGCGCGGCGGCGTAGGAATCAAAATCCGCCGCGACCATGAACCAGTCATGGTCATAGAGTCCGCCGATCAGTCCGGCATAGCGGCCGGGATCATCGGGCGAAAACACGCCGGAGGCGATGGCGGCAAGCGCTTGCGACAGCTCACGCGAAGATTCGATTGTAGCGCGCGGCTGATGGCCTTGCGCCCGTTTGGCCGCGACCTCATCGGCGGTGAGGCCGAAGATCACGATATTCTCAGGTCCAACCCGGTCGCGGATTTCGATATTGGCGCCGTCCAAAGTGCCGATGGTCAGGGCGCCGTTGAGGGCGAATTTCATATTGCCGGTGCCCGAGGCTTCCATGCCGGCAGTGGAAATCTGCTCCGACAGGTCGGCGGCGGGAACGATCTTCTCCGCCAGCGAGACATTGTAGTTGGGAATGAAGACCACCTTGAGCAATCCTTCCACAGAGGGGTCGGAATTGATCCGCCGCGCCACGTCGTTGGCGAGCTTGATGATCATTTTGGCATTGTGATAGCTGGGCGCCGCTTTGCCGGCGAACAATTTCACCCGCGGCGTCCAGTTGCGCTCGGGATGGGAGCGGATCTGGTCGTAAAGCGCCACCGTCTCGATGATGTTGAGCAGCTGGCGCTTATACTCATGGATGCGCTTGACCTGGACGTCGAACAAGGCTTCGGGATCGATGACAAAGTCCCATTGTTCCTTGAGCGATTTGGCCAGCGCCACCTTGTTGGCGCGCTTGACCTTTGCCAGCCGTTCCAGGAAGGCGGCGTCCTTGGCCATCGGTGCCAGGGCGGTCAGCTTTTCGGCATCGTCCATGAAGCCTTCGCCGATAGCCTCGCGGATCAGGCCGGTCAGGCCGGGATTGCATTGCTGCAGCCAGCGGCGCGGGGTGATGCCGTTGGTCTTGTTGTTGATGCGGTCGGGATAAAGCCGGTGCAGGTCGGCAAACACGGTCTGCTTCATCAATTCGGTGTGCAGCGCCGCCACGCCATTGATGCTGTGCGAGCCGGCGAAAGCCAGATTGGCCATGCGCACGCGGCGTTCGCCCTGTTCGTCGATCAGGGAGACCGACGAGATCGCGGTTTCCTCCATCTTCTCCTTGCGCCGCGCGGTGCGCAGCACATCGGCATTGATGGCATAGACCAGTTGCATATGGCGGGGCAGCAGGCGTTCGAACAGCGGCAAGGGCCAGCTTTCCAGCGCCTCGGGCAACAAGGTGTGGTTGGTGTAGCCGAAGGTGGCCCGCGTCATGTCCCAGGCTTCGGCGAAGCTGAATTTGTGCTGGTCGATCAACAACCGCATCAGTTCGGTGACCGCCACCGCCGGATGGGTGTCGTTCAGATGGATGGCGGCCTTTTGCGGCAGGGTCTTGATGTCGCCGAAATATTGCAGATGACGGCGCAAAATGTCCTGGATGGAGGCGCTGGAGAAAAAATACTCCTGACGCAGGCGCAATTCCTGGCCGGCAGGGGTTGAATCGGCGGGATAGAGAACCCGCACCAGGCTTTCGGCGCGCGCTTCGCCCGCCAGCGCCCCGACATGATCGCCGGCATTGAAGGCGTCCAGCCTGATGGCATCGACCGCCATGGCGTTCCACAGCCGCAAGGTGTTGACCCGCTGGCCGCGCCAGCCCACCACCGGCGTATCGATCGCTTCGGCGCGCACCGCTTCGGCCGGCTGCCAATGGACATGGCCGGTTTCGCTGCCGATCACTTCGCCGCCGAACCCGACCAGATAGGCGGTTTCGCGGCGTTCGAATTCCCACGGATTGCCGTGCTGCAGCCAGGTTTCGGGATATTCCATCTGCCAGCCGTCCTTGATGCGCTGGCGGAACATGCCGTTGATATAGCGGATGCCGTAACCGCAGGCGGGCAGGTCCAGCGAGGCCAGGCTCTCCATGAAGCAGGCGGCAAGCCGGCCAAGGCCGCCATTGCCCAGCGCCGCATCGGGTTCCAGCTCTTCGATTTCGGCCAGGTTGACGCCGAAGGATTCCAGCGCGGCGCGTATCTCTTCATTCAGGCCCAGATTGGACAGCGCGTCCCTGAGCAGGCGGCCGATCAGAAATTCCAGGCTGAGATAATAGACCCGCTTGGAGCTGGCCGCGTGCATGTTGCGGGTAGACACCATCCACTGATCGATCACTTGATCGCGCACCGTGTAGATGGTCGCCGCCAGCCAGTCATGCGGCTTGGCCGCCCGCTCATCCTTGCCGATGCGATGAAGAAGGGCGTCGAGAATCCGGTCCCGCAGGGGACGCAGGGGAAGCGATTGGACTGGAAGCGTCATGGGACCGCCGTTCGGCAAAGGTTTGCAAAGCAGTTGGGCGTTTGGCAAGCTTATAAGAGCTTATCCGCAAAGGATTTCAGCATGTTTAACCCGCCGCCGGCCTCAAATGCGACGATCTGCCTGTGCGGCCAGAGTCTTATCAAGAGTCTTACCAAGAGTCTTACCGGTGGTTTGCGAATCGGCGCCGGGGGGTGGATGAGCGTTTATGGCTGAGGCTAAGTCGGATGCGGCGCCCTGGTGGCGCGGCGCGGTCATCTATCAAATCTATCCGCGCAGTTTTCTGGATTCCAACGGCGACGGGATCGGGGATCTGGCGGGCATAACCTCCAAGCTCGATTATGTCGCCTCGCTTGGGGTGGATGCGATCTGGCTGTCGCCTTTCTTCGCCTCGCCGATGAAGGATTTCGGCTATGACGTATCGGACTATCGGGCGGTCGATCCCATTTTCGGCACGCTGGAAGAATTCGACCGTCTGGTGGCGCGCGCCCATGAACTGGACCTGCGTGTCATCATCGACCAGGTCTATGCCCATACGTCCGATGCCCATGGCTGGTTCCAGGAAAGCCGCTCGGATCGTCTCAATGACAAGAGCGATTGGTATGTCTGGTCCGATCCCAAGCCCGACGGCACGCCGCCGAATAACTGGCTTGCGGTCTTCTACGGCCCCTGCTGGACCTGGGACGGACGGCGCGGCCAATATTATTTGCACAATTTCCTTCCCTCGCAGCCCAATCTCAATGTCCACAATCCGGACGTTCAGGAAGCCCTGTTCGACACGGCGCGTTTCTGGCTGAAGCGCGGCGTCGACGGCTTTCGCCTGGATGCCATCAATTTCGCCATGCACGACCGGTCGCTGGCGGACAATCCGCCGATGACGGTGACCAATGCGGTTTTCAACCGGCCGTTCGATTTCCAGCACCATTTGCACAACCAGTCCCAGCCGGAGCTGGTGCCGTTTATCGAGAAATTGGCCAAGGTGCTGCACGAGTTCGGCGCCGACCGCTTCACCGTGGCGGAAGTGGGCGGCGAACAGGCGCTGACCGAAATGAAATTGTACACCGAAGGCCAGACGCGGCTGAACACCTCCTACAGTTTCGATTTTCTCTATGCCCCGCAGCTTTCGCCGACGCTGGTTCTGAATGCTTTGTCCAAATGGCCGGGCGGCAATGGTGAAGGCTGGCCAAGCTGGGCCTTCTCCAATCACGACGCGCCGCGCGTGGTCACGCGCTGGGGCGGGCCGCAGGCAAACCCCAGCTGCGCCAAGATGCTGCTGACTTTGTTGATGTGCCTGCGCGGCAATGTCTTTCTCTATCAGGGCGAGGAACTGGGCCTGACCCAGGCCGATATTCCCTTCGAGCGGCTGCGCGATCCCGAGGCCATCGCCAACTGGCCCGCAACCCTGGGACGGGACGGCGCGCGCACGCCCATGCCCTGGGCGAGCAAATTGCCCCATGCCGGATTTTCCATTGCCGAGCCATGGCTGCCCATCCCGCCCGATCATGTCGCCGCCGCCGTCACTGAGCAGGACGGGCAAGCCGATTCGGTTCTGACCATTGCCCGCGAATTGATCGCGCTGCGCTGTTCCAGCCCGCTCTTGCGCTGCGGCTCCTTTCAGCCGGTGGAATTGCCGCCGCCGCTATTGGCGTTCGATCGTGTGGGAGAGTCGGGCCGGCTGCGCTGCATTTTCAATCTGACCGACACGGTCCAGGATTGCGCCTTGTTGTCGTCCGGCGAGCTTCTATTCGCCTGTGGGCAGGTCGATCAGGGCAGCAAGTCCTTGGGCGCGTTGGCGGCCTGTGTCTTGGAAATGCCGCCGGAATAGCGGCTTTAAGTCCTCTGTCCCGTCCGTCGCTGACAAGGTTAGCGTTTTCTTAAGGCGAATCGGATTGGCTGGCTGCGTTTCTCACTCTTGCTCCAGGATGAGCTGTGGCAAAAATTCCTCCCGGTGTCGGTCCCAAACATCCCCAGGTGGTGGTCCTGATCGGCGCCACCGGCGACCTTTCACGGCGCAAATTGCTGCCCGGCCTGTTTCATCTCTCCAGCAGCGGCTTCATTCCCGGCTGCCAGATCGTCGGCGTC
Organism: uncultured Alphaproteobacteria bacterium; assembly: GCA_966096025.1. Taxonomy (GTDB): domain Bacteria; phylum Pseudomonadota; class Alphaproteobacteria; order Micropepsales; family Micropepsaceae; genus Rhizomicrobium. Next base: position 4,553 of record CBHTTW010000144.1, read on the forward strand.
TCCCTGGACGACATTGACGCCGACGGCTTTCGAAAAATCGCCCGCGAGGCAGTGGCGGAATTTTCCATGCGTCCGCTCAATGACGGTGATTGGGACGCTTTTGCCAAGACCCTGTCCTATGTGCCCCTGAAGTCGGGCGCCGCCAAGCTCAAGGCGGCGGTTTCCGAAGCGGAAGCGGCGCTGGGGCGGGAGTGCCGCCGCCTCCATTATCTCAGCGTGCCTCCGGACGCGGCGCTGTCGGCGGTAAAGCTGCTGGGCGAAGCCGGCCTGGTGGAACGCTCGCAAATCGTCATGGAAAAGCCGTTCGGCACCGATCTGGCCAGCGCCAAGTCGCTGAACGCCAAATTGCACGGCGTCTTCACCGAAGACCAGATCTTCCGCATCGATCACTTTCTGGGCAAGGAACCGGCGCAGAATATTCTCGCTTTCCGCTTCGCCAATGGATTGTTCGAGCCGATCTGGAACCGCAATTTCATCGACCATGTCCAGATCGATGTCCCCGAAGCGATTGGGCTGGGCAAGCGCGCCGGCTTCTACGAACAGACCGGCGCCTTTCGCGACATGGTGGTGACGCATCTGTTCCAGATCCTGGCCTTCATGGCGATGGAGCCGCCCACTTCGCTGGAGCCCGCGCCCATCAGCGAGGAAAAGAACAAGGTGTTCCGCAGCATGGTGCCGATCGATCCTGCCCATGTGGTGCGTGGACAGTATAACGGCTACCGCTCGGAGGCCGGGGTCGATCCGGAATCCGATGTCGAAACCTTCATCGCCTTGAAATGCGAGATCGACAATTGGCGCTGGGCGGGGGTGCCCTTTTTCCTGCGCACCGGAAAGCGCCTGGCCGAAGGCCAGCGCATTATATCCATCGCCTTCCGCGAGCCGCCCAAGAGCATGTTCCCGGCCAATTCCGGCGTCGGCGCGCAAGGCCCCGATCATCTGACCTTCGATCTGGCGGATGCCTCCAAAATGTCGCTGTCCTTCTATGGCAAGCGCCCGGGGCCGGGCATGCGGCTGGACAAGCTCAGTCTGCAATTCGCCATGCACGACACCGGCCTAGTCGGCGATGTGCTGGAAGCCTATGAGCGTTTGATCCTGGACGCGATGCGCGGCGACCGCACTTTGTTCACCACGGCCGAAGGCATCGAGCGGCTATGGGAAGTGTCCATGCCGCTGCTGCAGGAGCCGCCGCCGGTGCGGCTTTATCCGCAAGGCTCTTGGGGCCCGAAATCGATTCATCAGCTGGTGGCGCCGCATGCCTGGCGCCTGCCGTTCGAACGGGCGTGGCGCGATCCCAATCGCGCCGGAAGCTGATTATTCCGCCGCTTCGGCCAGTTCGGGTGCGGCCTGCAGCACGTCTGCGGCCACATGCGCCTCGAACTTCTTGAAGTTCTCACGGAACATCGAGACCAGCTTGCGTGCCTGGGTGTCATAAGCGGCTTTATCAGCCCAAGTTTCGCGCGGATTGAGGATCCTGGCGTCGACACCGGGGACCGCCACCGGCACACGGAATTTGAAATGCGGATCGATGCGCATTTCCACATTGGCCAGGCTGCCGTCCAGCGCGGCATTGAGAAGGGCGCGCGTCGCCTTGATCGGCATGCGTGAACCGGTGCCGAAGGCGCCGCCGGTCCACCCCGTGTTGACCAGCCAGCAATCGGCCTGATGCTCGGCGATCAGGGCGCGCAGCAGGTTGCCGTATTCGGACGGGTGGCGCGGCATGAAAGGGGCGCCGAAGCAGGTGGAGAAAGTGGGCTGCGGTTCCTTGCCCAGGCCCTTTTCGGTGCCCGCCACCTTGGCGGTGAAACCCGAGAGGAAGTGATACATGGCCTGGCTGGAGGTCAGGCGTGCGATCGGCGGCAGTACGCCGAAGGCATCGGCGGTCAGCATGATCACATTCCTGGGGTGGCCGGCGCGGCCCGTGGCCGAGGCATTGGGAATATAATTGATTGGATAGGCGGCGCGGGTGTTCTCCGCATAGCGGGCATCGTTGAGATCAAGCGCGCGGCTTGCCTCGTCCATCACCACATTTTCCAGCACGGTGCCGAAACGTTCGGTGGTGGAGAAGATTTCCGGCTCAGCCTCACGGCTCAGCTTGATCACCTTGGCGTAGCAGCCGCCTTCGATATTGAAGATGCCGTTCTCGCTCCAGCCATGCTCGTC
>CBHTTW010000145.1:0-6692 GCA_966096025.1 uncultured Alphaproteobacteria bacterium
CCGGCGACGGCTGCCGCCGCGACGAGGACGGCTATTACTGGATCACCGGCCGGGTCGATGACGTGATCAATGTCTCGGGACACCGCATGGGCACCGCCGAAGTGGAAAGCGCCCTGGTCGGCCATCATGACGTGGCGGAAGCCGCCGTGGTCGGCTATCCCCACGACATCAAGGGCCAGGGCATCTATGCCTATGTCACCTTGAAGGCCGGGGTCACCGCGACACCGGCGCTGAACGAGGAACTGAAAAAATTCGTCGGCCATGAGATCGGGCCCATTGCCAAGCCGGATGTGATCCAGTTCGCGCCCGGCCTGCCCAAGACCCGCTCCGGCAAGATCATGCGCCGCATCCTGCGCAAGATCGCCGAAGGCGACACCTCCAGCCTGGGCGATACCTCGACCCTGGCCGATCCGTCCGTGGTGGATGATCTCGTCAAGAACGCCCGGAAGTAGCGTGTACGCATTCTTCTATCTGCTGGCGGCGATGGGTGTCGCCTATTGGGCCAGGCTGCGCGGGCGCCATGCGCTGCTTTGGTTCGCCGCCTCGCTGGCGCTGACGCCGCTGGGCGGCAGCGTCGCACTGATGATCGCCGACAAGTACTCGCTTTAATTTTTGGCGCTAATTCTTCTTGACGGTAATCGTCGCCGCCGGGGCCGGGGCGCCGGCATGGCTCTTGTAATTGTCCCACATGAAAAAGCCGACAATCGCGACCGCGACCAGGACCGCGCCCAGCAAAAAGCCGATCAGGACATTGCCGCTGCCGCCCGAAGTTTCAATTTCAACCGCCATGGGAACCTCCATCATGCCTCTCGCATAACGGGTTTCCTAGCCGATGGTTCCTTACGCACGCGTCCGATTGGCCATGGTGGCATAGCCATCCATCGCCACGGCGAGATCGATATCCTTCTGGGTCACCCCGCCCGCATCATGGGTCGCCAAACTCACATCCACCTTGTTGTAGACATTGAACCATTCAGGATGGTGATCCATCTTGGCCGCCAACAGGGCGCAGCGCGTCATGAAGGCGAAGGCGGCGTCGAAATCCACGAACTGGAATTTGCGGGTAATGGCCTCGCGGTCCTTGGCCAATTGCCAGTCGGGAAGCCGTTTCAGCGCGTTCTTCAGTTCCTCAATCGCCAGTTTCGTCATCAAAGCCTCTCAACGGATACTCCTGCTCGATCCGGTAAATACTGCCATCGCTGGTCAGTTTGCTGGAATAGAGACAGAACGCATCGACGGAAAATTCGTCGCTGGTGGCCAGGGCATGGGCGGTCAGCCATTCGCGCACCTTGTCCAGGTCGGGATGGGAAAGCCGCGCCAGGGTGACATGCGGCGTGAATTTATGGGCGTACTTATCTCCTGAAGAGGGCGGCTGGCCGACCCGGCGGATGGCGGTATCGACCTTGCGCGCCAGATGTTCCAGCAACGCGTTCTTGCGCGCCGCCGCCCAAAGCGCATGCGGCTGCTTGTTGCCGAACTGGCCGACACTATGCAGTTGCAGATCGAAGGCCGGCGCATCGATCCCCGCCAAAGCATCCTCGATGGCGCGAACGTCACGCCCCTCCACTTCGCCGATAAAGCGCAAGGTCAGGTGCAGTTGCTCGCGCTTCTGCCAGCGCGCGCCGGGCACCCCGCCTTGCAACAACATCAAGCGCTGGGCGACGGGATCGGGAATCGGCAGGGCAACAAACAGGCGCATGGTCACCTACGCTGCGCGTCCCAGAGGCAGCCGTCCACGAAACAGCAGCAACACCGCGCCATAGGCCAGCGCGGCGCAAGCGATAGCCGCGGCCAGCGCGGCGATATCGCCTTGGGCCGCAAGCAGATGCGCCCCCAGCCAAGCGCCGGCACCTGTCGCGATGGCTGCCAGCAGGGCGGCGGGAAGCGCGCGCAGAAACTGGCTTTCGATGACGAGCAAGGCGCGATTTTTTCCGATCCAGGTCAGCATGCCGACATTGATCCAGGCGCCGAAGGCGGTGCCCAGCGCAATGCCCGCCACCCCCAGGCCGAAACCCCAGACGAAAAGAAATTTCAGCGCGATGTTGCAAGTCATGGCGATGATGGTGGCCCGCGCCGGCGTGGCGGTATCATGACGGGCATAGAAAGTGGGCGCCAGAATGCGGATCAGCGCCATGGCGGGAAGGCCCAGGCCGTAAGCCGCCAGCGCCTGCCCCGCCAAACCCGCCGCCTCGGCATCGAAGGCGCCATGGGCGAACACCGCGCGCATCAAGGTGCCGGGAATGGCCAGGAAAGCGAAAAGGAACGGCAAGGTCAGCAACAAGGTCATGGCGGCGGAACGGTTCTGCGCCGCGTCCGATCCGGCGCGGTCGCCGCGCGCCAGCCGCGCCGACATTTCCGGGAGCAGCACCGTGCCCAGCGCGATGCCCAGCACCCCCAACGGCAATTGATTGATGCGGTCGGCATAATACAAAACCGTCCGGCTGCCGGTCGGCAGGAAACTGGCGATCACCGTGTCGATCAAGGGCGCCAGCACCACACTGGCCTGGCCGATGGTCACCGCGCCGATGGCGACAAAGAATTCTTTGATCTCCGGCGTAAAGCTCAACCTGGCGGGACGCAGCCACAGGCCCTCGCGCGCCCCCGCCCAGACGATGAAGATCAGCTGCGCCACCCCGCCCAGCAGCACACCGCAAGCGGCGGCAAGGGCGGCGTCGGGAAACCAGTGCCAGGCCAGCAGGGTGGCGATCATCGAAAGATTGAGCAGATTGGACCAGGCCGCGCCCGCCCAGAAACGGTCGATGGCGTTGAGCATGGCCGACAGCTGCACCGCCACCACCGTCAGCATCAGATAGGGAAAGGTGATCCGCGCCAGCTTGACGGTGAGATCGAACTGTTCCGGATTGTTGACAAAGCCGGGGGATACGATGCGGATCAGCTCGGGCATGAAAATCAGCGCCAGCGCCAGCACCGCCAATTGCACCGCCATCTGCCAGGAAAAGACATTGTTGGCGAAGGCTGCCGCCTGGACCTTTTCGCCGCGCGCATAGAGCGCGGCATAGCGCGGCAAAAAGGCGGGATTGATGGTGCCTTCGCCGAAAATGGCGCGGAAATTGTTGGGAAAGAGGAAGGCGACAAAAAAGGCGTCGGACAGGATGCCCTTGCCCAGAATCCAGGCCAGCAGCATGTCGCGGCCAAAACCGGTGATGCGCGAGGCCAGCGTGAAGCCGCCGACCGAGAGCAGCTTTTTGAACATCAGCCCTTTTTACTTTCTTGCGCTACCAATTTTTTCACCAGCGGCAGGATGCGCGCCACGATCACTTTCACACCCGCGGGATTGGGATGCATGCCGTCCGCCTGATTGAGTTTGGGATTGAGCGCCACGCCGTCCAGGATGAAGGGATAGAATAGCAGATTGTAATCCTTGGCCAGCCGCGGATAGATGCCGTCGAACTGCCTGACATAATCGGCGCCCAGATTGCGCTGGGCCTGCATGCCGGTCAGCAGCACCTTGACGCGCGCCGCCTTGAGCCTGGTCAGGATGGCGCGCAGATTTTTCTCGGTCTCGGCGGGTGCAATGCCGCGCAGCATGTCGTTGGAGCCCAATTCCAGAATCACCGCGTCGGGATGGTCGGCCAGGGACCAATCCAGCCGCGCCAGCCCGCCGGCGGTCGTGTCGCCGGATACCCCCGCATTGATGACGACCGCGTCGATGCCCGCCTGTTTGAGGGACTTTTGAAGCTGGACGGTGAATTCCGTCCCCGGCGGCAGGCCATAGCCCTGGGTCAGGCTGGTGCCCAGTGCCAGAATTTTTACCGGCGCCGCCCATGCCTGCCCTGCTGCTGACATGATCGACAGCAGAACTATGCTAAGCAGCGTCTTGAAAGTGCGTATCGTCATTCTAAATCCGAATAGGTCATGAACAATCCCCCGCCAGCCCTTCAGCTTCAAGACATAAGCCTGACGCTCAAAAGCCTGGCTGGGCCGGTGGACATCCTCACCGGTGTATCCTTATCGGTGGCACAGGGCCAAACCGTGGCGCTGACCGGCCCCTCCGGCTCGGGAAAATCCTCGCTGCTGATGGTCGCGGCGGGGCTGGAGAAACCCACCTCCGGACGCATCACGGTGGCGGGGACCGACATCACGCGCATGAGCGAGGATGGACTGGCCAAATTCCGCCTGGGACGGGTCGGGGTGGTGTTTCAAAGTTTTCACCTGATCCCCACCATGACGGCGCTGGAGAATGTCGCCGTGCCGCTGGAGCTGATGGGGGTGCCGGATGCCTTCGCGCGGGCCGAAAACGAGCTTCGGGCGGTGGGATTGATCCTGCGCGCCGACCATTATCCCGGGCAATTGTCCGGCGGCGAACAGCAACGCGTGGCGCTGGCCCGCGCCTTGGCGCCGGGACCGCAGATCCTGTTCGCCGACGAGCCCACCGGCAATCTGGACGGGGCGACCGGTGCGGGCATCACCGATCTTCTTTTCGCGCTCAATGCCGAGCGCGGCGCAACGCTTTTCCTGGTGACCCATGAAGAAGGCCTGGCGCGCCGCTGCAACCGCATGCTGCGCATGGCGGACGGCAAAGTGGTGAGCGATGCTTAACCTGCGGCTGGCCCTGCTTCTCGCGCGGCGCGAGTTGCGCGGCGGCTTTGCCGGTTTCCGGATTTTCTTTCTCTGCCTGATGCTGGGTAGTGCGGCCATTGCCGGGGTGCAGTCTCTCAGCGACGCCTTTCTCGCCGGCCTGCAGGATCAGGGGCAAATTCTTTTGGGCGGCGACGTTTCGGTCCGTCAGGTGCATCGCCCGCTGGATGCCAAGGAACAGGCCTTCCTCACCGACAGGGGCCGGGTTTCGCAGTTCGTCTCCATGCGCGCCATGGTCTATGCGCGGGACAACCAGTCCCGCCAGCTGGTCGAGCTGAAGGCGGTGGACGATCGCTGGCCGCTGTTCGGGGCGGCGAAATTCATCCCCAATCAAGCTCTCGCCGACGTGCTGGCCTGCGAGGATGACGGCATTTGCGGCGCCGCCGCCGAACAGACCTTGATGGACCGGCTGCAGGTCCAGCGCGGCGATCTGATCAAGCTGGGCAATGCCACCTTCCGGATGATGGCGGTGCTGGACAAGGAGCCGGACCGGGTTTCCACCGGCTTCGAACTGGGACCGCGGCTGCTGGTGTCGCTCAAGGGCATGCCGGCCACCGGCCTGGTCACCACCGAAAGCCTGGTCAACTACACCTATCGCGTTGCCTTGAAGACCGCATCGGGAGATCCGGTGCGCGCGCGCGCGGCAATGGACCGATTCCGGGAAGATGCCGTCAAGGCGTTTCCGGAAAGCGGCTGGAACATCCGCGACCGCAGCGATGCGGCTCCGGGCATCAAACGCTTTGTCGAACAGCTCACCATGTTCCTCACCTTGGTGGGGCTGGTGGCGCTGGGGGTGGGCGGCGTGGGCGCGGGCCAGGCCATCATGGCCTTCCTGGATCGCAAGCGCGCCGACATCGCCATTCTCAAAACCCTGGGCGCCAGCGGCAGCTTTGTTTTCCTCATCTTCTTCCTGCAGGTGATGGCGGTGGCGTTGCTGGCGACCTTGCTGGGCGCGAGCCTTGGCGCCGCCCTGCCCTTCGCCGCCGTCTGGATCTATGGCGATGCCCTGCCGGTGCCGCCCAGCTTCGACTTCTATCCCATACCAATTCTGCTGGCGCTGGCATTCGGCCTGTTGTCGGCGGTGGCTTTCGCCGTGCCGCCCTTGAGCCGCGCCCGCGCCGTTCCGCCCGCCAGCCTGTTTCGCGACACCATCGCGCCGGCAAAATTGGAAGGCCAAAACCTGTATCGCGCGATTTCGGTGGCGGCCGCACTCTGTGTCGCGGCCCTGACCTTGGTGGTGGCGCCGTCGCCGACTTTCGCGGCGGAATTCCTGGTGGGCGCGGTTGGCGTGCTGGCGCTGCTGCGCCTCCTGGCGGAAGGCTTGCGCCGCGCCATCGCAAAAATCCCGCGGCCCAAATCGCCCTTGGTGCGGCTGGCCTTCGCCAATCTGGTGCGGCCGGGCGCCGCCACCGGCGGCGTGGTCACGGCGCTGGGATTGGGCCTGACCTTGCTCGCCACCGTCACCTTGCTCAGCGCCACCATCAACGCCCAGGTGTCCGGCGCCCTGCCCGAACGTGCCCCCAGCTTCTTCTTTGTCGATATTCAGTCCGCAGAAGCGGCGGCCTTCGACCGCGTCATCACCGGCTTTTCCACGGCGTCCGAATACAAACGCACCCCGATGATCCGGGGACGCATCACCGCCCTTAATGGCGTGCCGTCGGCGCAAGCGCAGGTCGCGCCGGGGGCCAAATGGGCGATGAACGGGGATCGCGGCATCACCTATGCCGCCACCCCGCCGCCCGGCACCATCATCACCGAGGGAAAATGGTGGCCCGCCGATTATCGCGGACCCACCTTGATCTCGCTGGACCAGAACATCGCGCAAGGCACGGGATTGAAGATCGGCGACAGCATGACCCTCAATGTGCTGGGCCGCCCGTTCGAGGGCCGCATCGCAAGCTTGCGCAAAGTGGACTTCACCAGTGGCGGCCAGAATTTCGTGCTGGTTCTGTCGCCGGGACTGATCGACAAGGCCCCGCATGCCTTCCTGGCCACGGTGCGCGTCGCGCCGCGGCAGGAGAATGGCATGTACATGGCGGTGACCAACCGCTTCCCCAATATCTCCACCGTGCGGGTGCGGGACGCCATCCAGC
>CBHTTW010000146.1:0-6628 GCA_966096025.1 uncultured Alphaproteobacteria bacterium
CGTGGTCCAGGGCGTCAGCAAGATCATCGAACTGACGGTGCGGGGCTCCACGCTCACGGTCCGCGGCGAGATGGTCAGCGGCCGCAATCCTTATGGCGCGGTGTTCAGCAAAGACGGCGCCTTTCTGTTCACCACCAATCTGGGCGGCGCGCCGACCGGCGAGGACCGCACCGGCACCATCGGCATATTGGACGTGAAAGCCAAGACGCTGGTCGTGTCGGTGCCGGTGGGACGGGTGCCGGAACATGCAACCTTGTCGCCGGACGGCAAGCATCTGGCGGTGGTGCTGGCCAATGGCGCCGCCAACAACAAGTCCGATCCCAATTACGACAAGGCGGTGGGCCTGTTGAAGGTCTATGCAGTGGGCGCGGGCAAGCTGGATCAGGTGGCACAGGCCGATACCTGCCACTGGGCACAGGGTGCGGCCTGGAGTGATGACGGCCGCTTGCTGCTTCAGCAATGCGCCGCGGAACACCAGATTCAAGTGTATCGCTTCGACGGCGGCACCTTGGTGCAGGACAAGGCGGCCGCGATCTCCTTTGAATCCCGTCCCGGCTCGCTGGCCACCGGGAAAAGCCGCTGAGGAGGCAGGCTAAACGCCTGGTCTGGTTAATTTTCTTAACAATTGGCCCCCACCGATCGGGCCATGGAACCTGTGTACGGTGGCAACGTTAAATGCCTGCGTGGAGCGCGAATAGGCATGTTGCAGACCAATTCCATCAGTGGGGCAGACCAGGCCTTGAACCAGGCGGTGGCGATCCTCCGTGCCGGGGACAGCTCGCTGCTGAGTTTGCTCGACGATATTCCCGCTCCGCTTTATGTCACCGATTCAGCCGGTTACGTCACCTACTTCAACCACCACTGCAATGACTTTGCGGGCCGCCAGCCCGAGGCGGGCAAAGACCGCTGGTGCGTGACCTGGAAGCTCTTTACCGACAGCGGCGAACCGTTGCCGCATGGCGATTGTCCGATGGCGGACGCTATCCGCAGCCGCCGTGAAGTGCGCGGTTTGACCGCCCTGGCGGAACGGCCCGACGGAAGCCGGGTGCGGTTCATGGCTTTCCCCACCCCCTTGTTCGCCGCCGACGGCGCTTTTGAGGGCGCCGTCAATATGCTGATCGACATTACCGAGCCGCGGCTGGCCGATGAGTTGCGCGATTCCGCGGCACGCTGCCGCCGCCTGGCCGCCGGTTGCGGCGATGCCATGGCGCGCAAAAGCATGGAACGCATGGCGGCGGAATATGAGATCAAGGCCAGCGCCCTGGAACTGTTGATCCGCCACTGACGCGGCGCCGTTAACGCGTTCGATTAACGCTCCGGCGGCGGTTTAACCATCAAAAAAAGACGTGATACCATTGCCGCCGGAACGGGTTAGGCTGTGGCGCCGCCGATTGGAAGGTCGAGACGTGAGTGGGGAAGAGTCGGAAGCCGCAACACAAGACCTGTGGCTGACCTATCAGGAGTACGATCCGGCCGTGAAACAGGCGGTGCGGCGGCTTGGCGCCTTGCCCGGAAACAATGTCGAGGAATTCCGCAAGCTGTTCCTCGCCAGCCGCGAGCGCAAGCGGGTCAAGGAATTCGAAGACGTCGTGGTGCGCCGTCTGCAGGGCGAGGCCTTTGTCGATGACGAGGTGTTGCAGCAGACCCTGATCGTGCTGCATGCCGAAAATCCGCAGCTGGCGGAGCAGTTTAAGCAATTCGTGACGGCCAATGGCAGGCCCGAGGATATCGATCTGACGGTGGCGCGGCTTCGTTCGGGCACCGACAATCCGGTGATGCCCGAGCGCCAGCCGCGCAAGCCGCGTGAGGCGACGCCGTCCTTCATCGCGCCGGAACCGGCGGCCGAAGCGCCCAAGGCCGCGAAAACACCGGCTCCGGTCGCCAATCCTTCGGTCGAACGTCCGCGTCCCACTTTGGTGGCTTCGCGCCCCGCCGAAACAGTGCCGGCGTCTCTTGCCGGGCCTGCCGATGAAAGCGAAGGCGGCACGCCGTGGATAAAGTATGCGGCGGCGATAGCCGCGGTGCTGGTGATCGGGGCAGGCGGATATTTCGCGCTGGCGCCCAAGTCCGCCAACACCGCCAGCACAGCCAACACAATCAGTGTCGAAAAGCCTTTCGAAGCCACCACCGCGCCGCTGCGCCAAGCCACTGCCGAACCGGTGCCGCAAGTCGTGCCCGCGCCCCCGGCTGCTAAAACCGCCAAACCCGCTGCCGAACCTGCCGCGCCGGCGCATGGCGCGCCGCCCGTAACTCAAGCGCACAGTGCAGCCGCCGTTCCTTCCGCCCCCCAGGGCGGGGAATCCTTGCAAGCCGCTCCCGCCGCGGAACAGGCGCGGGGTGATTTCCAGCCGCCCGCGCAGCAGGCGGTGGTCCCCACTATTTCGCGCAATGGCCCGGTCGCCGGCTCGGATTATAAGGTTGTCAGGGGCGACAGGCTGTCGATTATCGCACGGCAGATTTACGGCGATGCGTCCTTGTATCTGGTGATCCAGCGGGCCAACCCGGCCGTGCAGGACGCCGATCTCATCTATTCCGATCAGGTGATTTTCCTGCCGCCCAAGCCCTAATTGGGCTGCGCCTCGATCCGCCGCCAAAGATCGCGGATCATCTCCTTCATCTGCACCGCTTCCTGCCAGCGGTCCGACAATTCATAGCCGTCGGCCCCGGTGATGGCATAGGGCGGCGGCCCGAACTCACAAAGAAAGGTGAAAGTCTCGTCCGGTCCGGCGCGTTTTTTCCAGGACCGGATGCCGTATTCCCACCAGCCCATGAACAGATCCAGCCAATCCTTATGCTGGGGGAAATTGAACTGAACTTGAATCTGCTCGCGGCTGGCGACCCTGCCATGCATGCCCCAGCTATTGTCCAGGATGCGATGCATCATCGCGTGGTTTTCCGGAGCAATCGGCCAGGCGAATTCCCGGCCCACCACATAATGCGACAGATCGGCGGTAAAGCGCAGGTCGGGGAAACGGTCCAGCAGGTGCAAGGTAAAGAACAGGTCGGTGGTCATGCGGTCGCGATGGGTTTCGATATGCATCTCCACCCCGACATCGGCTGCCAGCTTGCGCCAGCCCTGGATGTAGGGAACGCATTCCTCCAGCGTATAGGGCCGCACGTCGGGCTGAAGATTGAGATGATCGGCGCCCAGCTCTTTCACCAGCGCCAGCACCGGCTTCAGATCGTCGACTTTTTGCGGATAGCACTGGGCCTGCCAGGTCATATTGTTGGCGCGCAGAAAAGACGTGACCTCGCGGGCATAGGCCGGATCGATGAAACGCACGCCGCAGCCGTCGAAACCGGCATCGCGGATCATGGCGAGCTTTTCCGCAAGCTCCCATTCGGCTCCGTCGGGCCGGCGTCGCTCCATCGCCCAGAGCGACTGATAGACCAACAATTTCTGCGCCATGCTTTTCCTTTTTGGCCCCGTTTTGGCTCTATACTGTAGTGATACCGGCGCCGATCCGCTTATGAGGGATCGGCATAGGCCTTTTCGACCGCGGCGGCGATGCGGGCCATGCCCGTCCAGCCGGCATATTTCTTCTGCAGCTCCGCGGCAACGATCTTGCCCGCTTCCTCGGCGGACTTGCCTTGCGCCTTCAGCGCCATGGCGCGCGATTGTATATCAGTCATCAGGCCGCGTTCCTGGGTGACCAGCGAGGCATCGCCCGGCGGGCTGTGATCGGGCACAACGATCTTGGCATTCAGCGCCGCCACTTTATCCACCACGGCAAGCCAGCTTTTGGGCGTGCATTCGCCGCAATAGAAAAAAGGCCCGGTCTTGTTCTGCACCACATCGCCCGAAAACAGCACGCTGTCCGGCTCCACCAAAATCAGTTCATCGCCCTTGGTATGGGCTGCGCCCAGCCACATCAGCCGCGCCGAAACCCCGCCCAGCTCGAGCCGGTAATCGCTGTCGAACAAAATGGTCGGTCTGAGATAGCGATAGTCCGCGAGCAGCATCCGGTCTTCCTCGGAACGGCTGCTGAACAAATCGATCAGTTTCTGTCCTTCACTTTCCAACTCCGCCTGTTGCACGCGCGGACGCACAAGCACTGTCTCCGGCGGGAATCCGCCATCGCCGGTGGCATGTTCGGCGTGATAGTGGGTGGTGGTGAGATACAGCTTGTTGGTGCTGGGCGACAAAGACATCGCAATGTCCGAAACGATCTTGCCGTTCTTGCTGCCCATGCCGTTGTCGATCACCAGTGTGGCGCGCTCTCCGACCACGATGCCGATATTGGGCGAGCCCTTGATGGTCCAGGCATGGGCCGAGACCTGGGAAAGATTGTCCCGCGAGAGCAGGCGATTGCCCGGCTGCGCCCAGGCGGGCAGGGCCAAAGCCAGACTTATTGCCGTCAACCAGCCCAAGCCGATCCGCATGGGATTTCCTATCCTTTGCCCGCAAGTTCCAGGCAGTGGCTATCCTACTGTTAAAAGGCGGGTTTCGAAATGCGCATTAACCGCTTGAAAGCTTTGACCCTATCCAAGGGTTTGCCCCTATCACAAAGGATTTGCCGGGCCCGCAAAGCGATGGCAATAATGCCCCCCATTGAGTCCAGGGGACCTCTCTTATGAATAATTTGATCACACTTGCGGCCATTGCTTCACTTGCTTTGGCCGGCGCAACCCCTGCATTCGCACAAGGCCGCTTTGGCAGTGAAGCGGCGCAAAGGGCGGCCGACCGCGAAGAGCGCGAAGCCATTCGCCGCGCCGAGCATCCGGAATTGTACGAGAAGGCGGCTCCCAAGCCGGTCGCCGCCGCCGAAGCTCCGGCCCAGGAAGCCGCGGCCCCGACCCAGCCGGCCACGGAACCGGTTGCGGCAGCTCCCGCCGCGCCGGCTGCGGCACACTAGGACTTAGCCCGTATATTCGCGAACCGGATGCCGGTGGCCTGAAGGGCCGCCGCCGATCCGGCCGAAAGTCCATTGTCACTGTCAACCGGCTATGCCTCAATGAACCGCGTCTTGGCCGTCTAGAAGCCAAACCGGGGAGTGGGGCATGCATGGTTTGATGCAGCATCATGAGCTGCTGATTTCCTCCATCCTGGAACATGCCGCCCGTCACCATGGCGATGGCGAGGTGGTCTCGCGCCGGCCCGGCGGCGCGCTGGAGCGCGCCACCTATTCCGCGCTGTCGCTACGGGCCCGCAAACTGGCATCGGTGCTGCGTGGCTTCGGCTTGCAGCCCGGCGACCGCGTCGCGACTTTGGCGATGAACAGCGACCGGCATCTGGAGCTCTATTACGCCATCTCCGGCAGCGGCATGGTGTGCAACACCATCAATCCGCGCCTGACGCCGGACGACATCGCCTATATCGCCGACCATGCCGGCGACACGGTGATCTTCTGCGATCCCGCTTTCCTGCCCATCGTCGCCAGTATCGCGCCCCGGCTGGAAATATTGCGCATGGTGGTGGTGCTATGCGATGCCGCCGCCATGCCCAAGGCGGACATGCCCGCTTCGGTCCTGCTGCATTGCTATGAAGATCTGATGGAGGACGCCCGGCCGATTCCAAGCTGGCCGCAATTCGACGAGAACACCGCCTCGGGGCTTTGCTACACCTCCGGCACCACCGGGCGGCCCAAGGGCGTACTTTATTCCCACCGCTCCTGTCTGCTCGCGGCCATGGCCTCGAATTTCGCCGATGTACTCGGACTGCGCGCCACCGACCGGGTGATGGCAATTGTGCCCATGTTCCATGTCAATGCCTGGGGACTGCCGTACACGGCGCCGATGACCGGTGCTTCGCTGTTGATGCCCGGGTCGCAGCTTGATCCGGTTTCCGTGCTGAGCCTGATGAATGAGGAACGCGCCACTTGCGCGGTCGGCGTGCCGACCGTCTGGCTGAACCTGCTCAATCATCTGCGCGACACCGGCCAACGGCCGCAAACACTCAAGCACATCATGGTGGGCGGGGCGGCGATGCCGCGCTCGCTGATGCTGGCTTATGCCGAAATGGGTATTCAGATGCAGCAGGGTTGGGGCATGACCGAATCCAGTCCGATCGTGACGGTGAACATGCCCAAGCCCAGCTGCCTGAAGCTGGAGGGCGAAGACCAATTGTATCGGCGCTGTGCCCAGGGCCGTGTCGTATTCGGCGCCGATATCCGCGCCGAGGACGAGGGCGGCCAGGAAATCCAATGGGACGGCGCGAGCCAGGGCAATGTCCTGTTTCGCGGCCATTGGATCGCCAGCGGATATTTTCGCATGCCGCAGAACAACAATGCCGATGGCTGGTTTCCCACCGGCGATGTGGGCGTGATCGACAAGGAGGGATTTCTGACCCTGACCGACCGCACCAAGGACCTCATCAAGTCGGGCGGGGAATGGATCAGCTCCATCGCCATCGAGAATATCGCCGTCGCCCATCCCGATGTGGCGGAAGCCGCCGCCATCGCCGTGCCGCACGAGAAATGGGGCGAACGTCCGCTGTTGATCGTGGTGCCGCGCAGCGGCTGCGCCCCAAGCGCGGAAGCCTTGCGCGAATTCTGCCGCGGCAAGATGCCGGACTGGTCGATCCCCGACCGGGTGGTGATTGCCGAAAGCATCCCGCACGGCGCCACCGGCAAGATTCTCAAGACCGAGCTTCGCCGCCTGTATGCGGCGCCCCCTGCCTGAATTCGCC
>CBHTTW010000147.1:0-6605 GCA_966096025.1 uncultured Alphaproteobacteria bacterium
GAGCACTACGTTCGGGACGTAGGGGCCGGAGGTTCGAATCCTCTCTCTCCGACCAAATTTTTCCGCTCGATATGGATGTTTTTTACGCAATTTGCGGCCAATAAAACTGGCCGCCGTCCGCTGCCGGTCTATCTTTTCCTCGGCTTCCACTTATCGTCTGAGCCATGGTTGAAACCAATGCAGGCGATAATCGTTTTGGCTCTGGGAGCATGGGGCCAGGGAACTTGGTAGCGGTCAATCGTCTGGTGCTGCTGGCTGCGGTGCCGCTTTTTCTGGTCTTGGCGCTGGTCGCCTATCTCACCATTCAGTTCGCCCTGAATGAGCGCACCGCCCAGGGGCTGGTCCGCCACACCTATGAGGTGATGGAGGTCGCCCGCAAGCTGCAGAACAATCTGCAGATCGCCGAATCCAGTCAGCGCGGCTATCTGATCGATGGCGACCAGGCCTATTTCCGGGCCTATCAGGCGGCCGCGGCCCTTGTGCCCGGCGACCTGCGCGCTTTCCGGGCGATCACGCGCGATAACCCCTCCCAGCAGAGGCGCGCCGACCGGCTGCAAGAGCTGATCACCGACCGCCTCAACTTGCTGGCCGGCAATATCACCTTGGCGGCCAGCCCCAGCCTGAACAAACAGGTGCTGTTCGACGCCTTGCAGCGCGGCCGGCTGGAGATGGATGCCATTCGCCGGGTGTTGAACGATTCCCTGCGCGAGGAAGTCGAACTCCTGGCCAAGCGCGACCGCCAGCGCCGCGATACCGAAAATCTGGAAATCAGTTTTGCCATCGGCGCCGGTGTCTTGAGCCTGGGCATCATGCTGATGGCGGCGGCGCTTTTGGTGCGCAACAATGTCAGTCTGGCGGCGGCGGAACAGGCCCGCGCCAACGAAGCCGCGATTGTGCAGGCAACCCTGGAGACGGTGCGCGAAGGCATCGCCTATTTCACCTCCGAAGGGCTGCTATGCGCCTTCAATGCGCGGTTCTTCGATCTTTTGAGCCTGCCCGCCGATTTGGCCCGGTTTCAAACCCATCTGGCGGCCATCCGGAAAATTGAAGCGTCGCGTTCCGGCACCGGCCATATTTTTGAGCCCCCGGCGGCGGCCGAAAAGGGTTCCGACACCACCTCGATCGTCTGGGCCGGGCGCGAACTCGACATTTACAAGGCGCCGGTCTCGACCGGCGGCTTTATCGTGGGCGTGGCGGACCAGACCGACCGCAAGCGCGCCGAAAGCATGGTGCGCCAGACCCAGAAAATGGAAGCCATCGGCCATCTGACCGGCGGCGTGGCGCATGATTTCAACAATCTGCTGCAGATCGTCAGCGCCAATCTCGATCTGGCGGCGGCGGGTGAGGCGGTGCGGGCCGATCCGCGCCTCGCCGCGCGCCTGCAGAACGCCATCGAGGCGGTGACGCGCGGTTCCCGTCTCACCGGCCAGCTCCTGGCTTTCGCCCGCCGCCAGGCCCTGGAGCCCAGGTCGGTCGATCTTGGGCGGGTGCTGCGCGATATGAGCGACATGCTGCGCCGGAGCCTGGGTGAGACCATCCAGGTCGAGACCGTCATTGCCGGCGGGCTGTGGAATACCTTGGCCGATCCCAACCAGCTCGAGAACACCGTGCTGAACCTGGCCATCAATGGACGCGACGCCATGCCGGATGGCGGCAAGCTGACCCTGGAAGTCGCCAATGCCTTTCTCGATGACGCCTATGCCGCCGCCCACACCGATGTGGCGGCGGGCCAGTATGTGATGCTGGCGGTGACCGATACCGGCAGCGGCATGACGCCGGAAGTGCTGGGGCGGGTGTTCGAACCCTTCTTCACCACCAAGCCGGAAGGCCAGGGCACCGGCCTCGGCCTGGCGCAAACCTACGGCTTCATCAAACAGACCGGCGGCCATATCAAGATCTACACCGAAGTGGGACATGGCACGACCATCAAGCTCTATTTGCCGCGCACCCGGCGCGAGGCCGATGCGCCGATGACCGGTGGCGGTGCTCCGGCAGAAGGCGGCTCGGAACGCATCCTGGTGGTGGAGGACGATGGCGGCGTCCGCGCCGCCGTGATCGATATGCTCAGCGAATTGGGCTACCGCGTTTGGCATGCCACCAACGCCGAAGATGCGTTGGCAGTGCTGAAAAGCCAGGCTCCCGATCTGATCTTCACCGATGTGGTGATGCCGGGCGCCCTTTCCACCCGCGAATTCACCCGCCGCGCGCAGGAAATGCATCCGGGGGTGAAAGTCCTCTACACCTCGGGCTATACCCAGAACGCCATCGTCCATAACGGCAAGCTGGACGACGATGCGCTGCTCTTGTCCAAGCCGTACCGCAAGGATGAGTTGGCGCGCAAACTGCGCAGCGTTTTCGCCGGCACCGCCCGCGGCGCGATTGCCGCGCCCAAGCCGGATAGTGCCACGGCCGGGGCGCCGCGCCGCGGCAAGGTGCTGGTGGTGGAGGATGTGGCGCTGATCCGCATGACAACCGTGGATATGGTGGAGCAGCTCGGCTTCCCGGTCTCAGAGGCCGCCGATGGTCCCCAGGCACTGGCCTTGCTGGGGCAGGACGGGGAGATCGAAATCCTTTTGACCGACCTGGGCCTGCCGGGAATGGACGGCCGCCAGCTGGTGCAAGAAGCTCTGCGCCTGAAGCCGTCGCTGAAGGTGATTATCGCCTCGGGCTATTCGGCGTGCGCCGAGGAGGCACAGCTGGCCGGTGTGGCAAGCCATCTCACCAAGCCTTTCGACCTGACGCGGCTCAAGCGCGCCCTGGAGGCTTAGAAAAGAAAAAACCCGCGAGGCGAACCTCGCGGGTTTTGCACTTTGCCTTCAGCCTATCTTACGGCAGCAGGCTGATATTGTAGGTCAGGGTGGCGATGAAGTTGCCTTTGCAGGCATCGTTGGTCGCCATATAGAAGGCCGCGCACTGGGTGGTACTCAGGTCGGCGCCGTTATAGCGCAGGTCCAGCGCGAAGCCCTTCCAGGTCGCGGTGGCGCCGATATCGCCATAGGTGTAGTCGCGCGAGCCGGCATACTTGGCGTTCTGCGCCCACTGATGGCCGATATTGCCGCTGACCGACAGCCAATCCGTCACGGTGTAGCTGGCAGTGGCCCACAGCGCATTGCCGGTGCCGCCATTGAAGGCCAGATTGTTGGACCAGGCCCAGCTGCCGGTGAACGTCACCGGACCGAAAGCCTTGGTGAACTGATTGATCAGTTCAAAATAGGAGGCGGTGGGGCCGGAGCCGTAGCTCTCCGACGGATAGGCGTAGTAATAGGGCATGAAGTTCCAGTCGACGCCCCACAGATCGGTGTGCTTGCCGCCATAGATGTCGACCTCGACGTGCGGATTGTTGGAGCCGGTCGGATCGAAATCAACCGTGGAAGCCCAGGCGCTGACATAGAAGCCTTCCGGACCGGTCAGGGTCAACGAACCCTGCGGCGACGGTTCGCGATCATTCTGGCTGATGCCGCGGAACTTATAATCGCTGGTCACGGCGACGGAGCCGGCCAAGCTGAATTGGGGGGCGTCCTGAGCGAGAGCGGGGGCACTGCCAACGCCCAACAAGCTCACAGCGCCCAGAAACAGTTTCGTCAAATTTTTCATCTGCAGTCCTCTTTGATTGCCAGCGCAAAGCGCAGCTGGGTCAGGGGGCTCCCCGGATCGCCATCACAGTTCTGTGTCGGCTGCCCAATCTCAATATGGCGACTTGTCTTTTTGGCCGGCTTTTGGGGGGAAAAGACGTGATTTGGGCAGGCGTTGTTGCGATGCAACAGGTTGTTGCCTAATTATTAGGCTCATGGCCTTAACGCTAGGCAGAGTGCCCGGAAGTTAAGGGTTTCTGAATAGCGCCCGGGCCCGGTTAATCTCTGTCCGCTCCAAGCGAAAGACTCAGTTTGCACCCGATATGCGCATCTTGCTGATCCGGCACGGCCAGCCCCAAATCGCGCTTTCTCCGCGCGCCGATCATGCGGGATTTGCCGATTATATTTTCGCCTATGAAGAAGCGGGCCTGTCGCCCGCCAATCTCCCGCCGGAGGAACTCAAGGCTCTGGCGCGGGAACTGAATCCTGTTTTCACCAGCGGGCGTCCGCGCAGTCACCAGAGTGCGCAGGCCCTGGCGCCGCATGCCGAGCTGATTGCCGATCCCGTGTTTGTCGAGGCGCCGCTGGCCAGCCCGCCGCTGCCCTGGCTTGCGATGCGGGTCACCAAATGGGCGGTGGTGTCGCGCCTGTTATGGCATCTGGGGTTCCATCCCGGAATCGAAAAACCGCGTGCCGCCGCCGCCCGCGCGGTTCAAGCCGCCGACATGCTGATCGCGGCGGCGCGCAAAACCGGCTCAGCTGCGCTGGTGGCGCATGGCTATTTCAACTGGATGATCGGCCGCCAACTGCGCCGGCGCGGCTTCAGACGAACCGGACGGCATCAGGCGCGGTATTGGAACACCGTGATCTACGAGCGCCCGGATAAATGAGGCGCGGTTCTTTGGCCTAGCTTTTCTTGGCGAGCATTAGCGAGCTTAGAAAAGCTGGCCCCGCTTCGAGCCCGCGTGAGCGGGCGAGGGCGGTGCGCAAAGACACCGGTGCTCCACGCGTTGCCTACGCTGCCGCTAGGCAACCCTGCCCAAGTCCCAAAACTCCTCGCGCCAGGTCAGTGCTAGAGCATTGCCGGGATGACGCGATCGGGCGGCGCATGACCGTCGACAAATGTCTTGATATTGACGATCACTTTTTCGCCCATATCGATCCGGCCTTCGATGGTGGCCGAGCCCATATGCGGCAACAGCACCACATTCCTGGCCTTGAGCAGCTTGGGATTGACCGCGGGCTCATTCTCGAACACGTCCAGGCCCGCGCCCGACAGTTCGCCCTTTTCCAGCATCAGCGCCAGGCAATTCTCGTCGATTACCTCGCCGCGCGCGGTGTTGACGATATAGGCGCTAGGTTTCATCAGTTTCAGCCGCCGGGCCGACAGAAGATGGAAGGTGGCCGGGGTGTGCGGGCAATTCACCGACACGATGTCCATGCGCGCCAGCATCTGGTCCAGACTGTCCCAATAGGTTGCTTCCAGTTCTTCCTCGACCTCGGGGGCGACCGGCTTGCGGTTGTGGTAGTGGATCTGAAGGCCGAAAGCCTTGGCGCGGCGCGCCACCGCCTGGCCGATGCGGCCCATGCCGACAATGCCCAGCCGCTTGCCCTGCAGCCGGTTGCCCAGCATCCAGCTGGGCGCCCAGCCGGTGAATTTCTCCTCCTGCATCGCCGAGACGCCTTCCACCAGGCGGCGCGGCACCGCGAGGATCAGCGCCATGGTCATATCGGCGGTGTCCTCGGTCAGCACCTCCGGCGTGTTGGTGACCGCGATGCCCTTATCGGTGGCGGCCGCCACATCGATATTGTCGACACCGGCCCCGAAATTGGCGATCAGCTTGAGGTTGGGGCCCGCCTTGGCGATCAAGGCCGCGTCGATGCGGTCGGTGATGGTGGGAACCAGCACCTCGGCGCTCGCAACCGCCTCGGTCAGCGCCGCCCGCGTCATCGGCTTGTCGTCCAGGTTGAGCCGCGCATCGAACAGCTCGCGCATGCGCGTCTCCACCGCTTCCGGCAGCTTGCGGGTCACGATGACCAGCGGTTTCTTAACGGGCATGGCAGGGCTCCTGTGCGGGCATTAAAGCCCATGGAACGAGGTGACGGAAGCGCAAGCTTGCGCTAAATGTGATTCGACACCGATATCGCGACGCGATGACACGAATTGCCGCAATTTTGTGGATTCTCTCCATGGTGGCCGCCGAAGCGGCGCCGGCCAAAATCTTGCGCTATGTCAGCCAGCGTCCTGAGAAGGCGTATCTGCGCGAAGGTCCCACCTATGCCCATAAGGTGCTGTGGGTCTATCGCCATCGCGGTTATCCTTTTGCCGTGATCGGCCAGTTCGATACCTGGCGGCGGGTGCAGGCAATGGACGGAACCCTGGGCTGGATGAACGCCTCCATGCTCACCGACAAGCGCACCGTGCTGGTCACCGGCAAGGGCCGCGTCAAGATCACCGCCGATGCCGAGGGCGGCAAGGTGGTGGCGTTTGCCGATCCGGGCGCCATCGCCGACTTGCGCGCCTGCGCGCCCGAAGCCTGCCGCGTCAAAGGCGAGCAGGTCGATGGTTGGATCGCGAAAGACAGAATCTGGGGCGTCGGGGCAGCGGAAGTCTTCGACAAGTTACCGAGGCGCCATTAGGCGCGGCGCCTAATGCCGGAAATGCCGCATTCCTGTAAACACCATCGCCAGACCCTTTTCGTCGGCCGCGTCGATGACCTTCTGATCATTGACCGAACCGCCGGGCTGGATCACCGCCGTGGCGCCGGCATCCGCCACCACCATCAAGCCGTCCGGGAAGGGGAAGAAGGCTTCCGACGCCGCCGCCGAACCCAAAGTGCGCGGCTTGTCCCAGCCCGCCAAACGGGCGGCGTCCTGGGCCTTGATGGCGGCGATGCGCGCCGAATCCACGCGGCTCATCTGGCCCGCGCCGATGCCGGCGGTGGAGCCGTCCTTCACATAGATGATGGCGTTGGACTTCACATGCTTGCCGATGGTGAAGGCCAGCAGCATGTCGGTGATTTCCTGTTCGGT
>CBHTTW010000148.1:0-6594 GCA_966096025.1 uncultured Alphaproteobacteria bacterium
CAGGTGACGCGCAGCACCGCATGGGCGGCGAGGGCATCGTCGGCGGTGATGATCTCGTCGCGGAATTTCTTGCGCCCCATTACAGCAAGTCTCGCAATTCATACGGCATGCAGGCGGCGCAGAAATATTCTGTCCGCCAGTAGTCGAGGGTGCTGACATAGAGGGTGGTCTGATCGCTGCCGTGGCCGCACAGGCAGCGGATACCCAGC
The DNA here is from genome assembly GCA_966096025.1 of uncultured Alphaproteobacteria bacterium. Lineage (GTDB taxonomy): Bacteria > Pseudomonadota > Alphaproteobacteria > Micropepsales > Micropepsaceae > Rhizomicrobium. The sequence goes on from CBHTTW010000148.1 coordinate 210, forward strand.
CGCGCATCGAACCCCGCGCGGCGATAAGCTTCCGCATCCAAGAAGATTTGCGTGGGACCGTCCGGTGTGTAGCCCGGATAGGGCAGATCGTCTTCTGGATAGGGTCGATCGTCGTCGGTCCCGGCCTCGCGTCGCGCTTGACCGCGCGACGCTGCGGCGCTCGCCGGGGCGCCTGCGCTTACGCTTCGGCGTTCGGCCCTCAAATCGGTCCACTGGACCGATTTGACCGGCAAAAGCCGGTCGGGCCTCACTCCACTGGACCTTTCGCTATTCCCGGCTCGCCCGGGATAGGGCAGGTCCGGATCGTCGTCGTACCACCAATCGCTCATGGCTCTTCTCCCGCAACACGCGCCGCTTGCGCTTTCGCGGTGACCCACCACGAGGGCTAGCGGCTGGACTCTTTCCCGAATCTGTTCTCTATTTGTTCTTACGTCAATTCGGGAGGGAAATCACCGTGTATGTTGTGTTTGTTGAGGAGTTGGATGTCGGGCAGGAGCCGCAACAGGAGCATATCGCCCGCACCCTGGATCAGGCCTTTGCCATGATCGTTTGCCGCTGCGGCTATTCCTATCGCTTCGAACCGGCGCAGGAGCAGGGCTGGTGTCTGTTCCTGATCGATGTGGAGCGCCCCGAACGCAGTCCCGATGCCATTCACTCGACATGCATCAAGCCGCGCGATGCGCAGCACGATCTGATGAGCCAGGCGGTGGATGGGCGGCTCAAGGGTCATGTGGCGCTGCACGGCGAGGCGTTCATGCGGGCGCGGATCTCGCGCACGGCAGGAGGGAGCAAGGTTTATCTGGCAGCATCGGCGTGAGGGGCTTGGCGCTCGTTGCCGTCCCGTTCGCTGCTTTCGCAGGTCCACGGGACCTGCTCACCCGCCATGCGGGCCGCGGCTCACCGCGTCGCGCTTGGCCGGCCGAAAGCAAACACTTGTAGGAGATGATTTCCGGCCCTTGGCGGGGCTTTTGCAATTGCCGGCGCAGCCATTATCCTGGCGGCAAAGCGGGGGTGTGATGAGGCGTGTCGCGGGACGGCTGGGGCTGGGATTGCTGCTTTCGGGGCCGGCTCCGGTTTCGGCCTGGGCCCAGGAAGTGTGGACCTGCACCCTGATCGAAAGCCATCATTTTGCCGGCGGCAAGGACACCCCGCAAAAGGGCGGCGGCGATTACCGCATCGAGATCAGGCCGCCGGCGGTCGAGCTGACGGCGAACGGGCGTCACATCATCGGCTATGACATCGCCGAAAATACCGAAAACCGGCTGTTGGGCGAACGGGGCTTCGAGACCGGCGACGGCGAGATCACCACGGTGAAGCTTGCCTTGGACAAGCTCAACGGCCGCATCGTGCAGACCGGCATCAGCCACAAAGACGGCGCCGAAGAATTGGTGGAAGTGATCAACGGCCGCTGCAAGCGCTGAACTTCGCCGCGATTTGTGATTGCAAATGTAACTGCAAGTCAGGCGCAGCCGGGTGATGCCGCCATCGGCCGTGAACAAAATGCGACTGGTCCGGTATCACTGCAAACATAGCGTTTTGTTCACTCCGGGAAACTACTTATCTGGGCGAATCGCGCATGCATGCTATCGCTGCGATGCATTGGGTCAGCGGCATGCCCGGCCGGCGCACAGGCGCCGGCCGTTGTCCCGCGATGCGCGCCCGCGGTCCTACCAGGATCGGCTGAGCAGCGAGAAATCGGAAAACAGAAGATAGATCGCGGCCAGGGCGGCGATGGCCAGCACGGCCGCCATCTTGTCCTTGGAAAAGGGCAGGCGCGGCGGCGGCTGTTTGCGGGGCGTGATGCCCTCGATCCAGTCCAGCCGGTTCTTCTTCTTTTTCTGCCAGGGAATAAGGTCGCCCATGGCGGCAAGCTAGCGTGTCCGCCGCCGCGCGCCAATAAGTGATGAGATATCGTCAGTGTCGCGGCGGCTTACACAGCGGCTTGCGCGACTCAGCTATTCCGGGCCTTTAACCATGGGCACAGGATTTGCTTGTGACCGTGGCGGGATTTGAAGGGCAAGATCATGCGGATGGATAAAGCGGCACTGGGTGGGATTTTCGCGGCCCTGATCGCCACGGCGGCGCCGGCAACGGCGGCGCCCTTTGCGGGGGTGAATTTTGCAGTGTGGAAGGCCCAGTTCTTGGGCTATTCCGACCTCAACTCGCCCCCAACTTCCATCCTGCCTGATGGCATCAGCATTAGCTGTTTCGGAAATGCATTCAGTTTTACCAATGGCTGCCTGGGTTCGGCCTCGCTGCTGGTATTCGATGGTTCAGACTCGATTTCCAGTATCGGCGGTATTAGCATCACCAACAATAGCGGCATCGACCTGGGCACTTTGTTCTTCCAAACCGATTTCAGCGCCTTCAATCCGGGCGGTTCTCCGATCGGCGCACAGGTCGATGATCCCTCTTATCAGTATGCGGTTTTCAGTAGTTCCGTGTTCGGACCGGGTGTGGGAGATTTCCACGCCTGCGATACAAGAATAAACCCAAATATGGGGCCGAACGCTTGCGGCGTGTTTTCGCCCGACAGCAGCCAAGGCCAATTCAGTACGGGGCCGCTTGCTGCGGGACAAAATGTGAAGCAAAGCTACCAAATCAAAATTGCAGCGACGGTCTTTGTGCCCGAACCCCTCACCCTCTCTCTGTTCGGCGCGGGTTTGGCGGGGACAGTGGCGCTGCGCCGCCGCCGCGCCATCAAATAAAAAAGCCCGGCATGCAAGCCGGGCCCGGTCTTTTGAAATAGCGGTGCGCCGCTCAGTTCATCTTGCTCGAGATCGTTTCGTACATGCCCGACAGATTGGAGCCCGTGGTGGAAACGGCGCCGATCACCACCATGGCGATCAATGCGGCGATCAGGCTGTATTCGATGGCGGTGGCGCCGGACTGGTTCTTGATGAAGCTGCGCAGGCGCATGAGGTTTTCCCCGAAAGCCCGGCCAGTCTAGCGGCAATTGCTTGCCGCGCTGTTAAGCCTGAGGCCGAACCGGCGCAACCCTTTGTTAACGCCAAAGGCGCGGAAAGCCCGGCTTAGATGCGTCTGCGCGGGGCGAAGTTCCAGAAATGGTGCTCGCCCTTTTCGCGGTCCTGGCCGCCTTCGGTGGCCGCATGCCAGGAGATCACGGCGCCGACCAGCAGCGCGGCGGCGACGAAAAAGGCCTGCAGCACGGCCGCGACGCGGGCGCGGTGCAGCGCGTCCCTGGCATGATTGATGGCGTCATTGACGCGGGCGGTGGCCTCGGTCTCCGGCACGTTCAGCACAATGCCGGTGATGGTGGTCAGATAGCGGCGATCGGGATTGGACACGCCATTCTTGCCGTTGGCGGTGAGAAGAATGCGGCCGGCTTCGGCGCGGCGATAGCCGAGGTCGTCGATCACCCGCCCGGTGCGGAACAGGGTGTCGAGTTCGGCGGCCAGAAGCGTTTCGCCAGCGCCCGATTGCGCCGTCGAAGAGGCGGCGGGCTTGGCGGCCAGCGCCGCGCCGAGTGCGAGCAGCGCGCCGAAGGCAATCGCCACGCCCCAGGTCGCCAGGCCGTGCATGCCGTCGCGGAATTCGCTTTCGGCGCCGTCCAGACTGAGGCGCTCGCGCATGCGGGCCGAGACATAGCCGCCCACGGCAAAGGAAATGATCGAGACGAACAAGAGGAAAGCGCCGCCGACCAGCCAGGTCACCGACGAGGCTTCGCGCCAGCTGGGATCGCTGGACACGGCCGCCAGCCCGATCCCCGCGCCGAAGGCGTTGAGGGTGAGGGAGACGCCGGCGGCCACGGCGGCGCCGCCGAAGATGGCGGGCCACTGGAAATGGGATTGGAGTTCGCTGGCCATCCTAGTGGATCCCGATCAGCGACAGGACCGCCATGACCACGACGACAAGGCCGACAAGATAGATGATCCCGTTCATGTTTTTCTCCAAGGCATGAGGTGAGGGCCGATGCGGCGCCAGGAAAGGTCAGAAAAGGTGGTGAACCGAACTGCACAGGCAACGCGCAGGGTTGCGCGCGGTTCCAGGAAAGTTCCCGCCGCGCACGACTTCGGTGTACGATGTTTTGCTATTCCGGCGTCCGCTTGGGCGTCGTGCCGATGAAATGCACCGACGAGCCGCTGCGATAGACCAGGGTTTCGTCGCGCCACACTTCGATGGTTTCGCCTTTGCGCGCCAGGTCGCGTGCCGCCAGGATCGCGGTCAGATCGTCGGGGAACTCCGCCATGGATATCAGCGATGTGCGGTGCCGCGTGATCGAGGTGCGTATTTCGTAAAAGGCCATGCCCGTCCCCTGGGACCTGGTTTTGAACTCCAAACAGGGGTGTCGCGTACAGAAATGCTTGATGCGGTGGTTAATCCGTACATTGCCGCACCGAAATAAATCGCGATGGCGGCGGCAACAAACGGAACGGCGGCGGTGCGCCTTGGTTAACTGTGTTCACCTCGAAAGGAAATGCATCATGGCAAACGACCAGAATCGCAATCAGGGCCAGCAGACACCGGGCCAGCAGGATCAGCAGCGCACCGGCCAGCAGTCCGGCCAGCAGCAGAAGCAGGGCGGTCAGCAGGGTCAGCAGGGCGGCCAGAAGGGTTCCGACCAGGACGGCGATCAGAACGATCAGGGCCGTAGCGGTCAGAAGTAGTTCGGCGAGTCTTTTCCGCGGGCGGCGTCGGAACGCGACCGTTTGCGGCATCGATTTGCGATGGGAAAATCCGCTGTCGGGAAACCGGCGGCGGTTTTTCTTTGCCTGCTGCCTTGCGGAACCATCCGCGCCGATCGCGGTTGGAATTTCCATGAGAGGTTTAAGGCAATTGAACCCGCTGACTTGGAAGCACGCCCATCTGGTCGCCTGGGTGATCGTCTGCCTGTCCGGCGGGATATTCGCCACCATGCTGGGGTATCTGCGCTCGCCTTTCGCCCAGGCCGATCACCAGGGCATGATGTTTTTCGCCTGGCTGCATTATCCACTGGCTTACTGGCCGTGGTTTGTTTTTGGCGCCTTCGTCGCGGGTGCGGGCTTCTATGCGGCCGATCTTCTGACAGGGGCGCGATAAGCGCGCTTACGCGAATCATCGATCCTCGAACAGTCGAAGAAAATGGCGTGGATTTCGCACCATGGAACACAACTCCTGTTTGTACGTTTTGTAACCGGAAGGGCTTTGGGCCTTGGAACCCTGAGGCTTTTGCGTGGACTATGATTGGAAAGGAAACGATATGAAAACTCTCAAGCTTCTCTTGGCGGCCGGCGCGCTGACGGTGGCGGGCCTTGCCGCCTCGGCGCCGGCTTCGGCCCAGCCTTCGTCCTTCTCGTTCCGGGTGGGCGATGTGGCGATCGGCTATAGCGACGGCTATTACGACCGTTCGCACCGCTGGCACAATTGGCGCAATGCCCGCGAACATCGCTGGTATCGCACCAACTATGGCAGCCGCGCCGGCTATTATCGCAGCATGCGCCGCGACAGCGACCGTGACGGCATTCCCAACCGTTTCGACCGCGACCGCGACAATGACGGCGTGCCGAACCGGTATGACAACCGTCCCAACAATCCCTATCGCAACTAGTCGCGGTCGGAATCTTTAAAGAAGCGCCCCGCTGGAGAAATCCGGCGGGGCGTTTTTTTACACAGATTAAGAAGTTCCCCCGCGTTAGCCAATTAACCCCGCTGTTGCTGCACGCGGCCCGCCTTTCTGCTTTGGTCGGGGCCGCTGTTGGGGCGGCTATGTTGCACAATAATCAGTACACAGACGAATATCTGGCCCGCGCCCTGGAGGCGGTGGAAGAGGCAGCCGGCGCGCGCAGCAGGATCGCGCGGGCCCAATGGCTGACCATTGCCGAGGCCTATCGCGAGCTGGCGGGGCGGGGGGCACGGCTCTGTCCGCGCTGCGGCGCGGCGGTGGAGGAATAAAGCTTACGCCCGGGGCAGGCTGGCCTGGGTTCCGGCTTGCGGCGGCGGGACGGGCTGGTTTTCGGCGGCGCGGTCTTTTTTCTGGGCGCGTTCGGCCTGGCTCATCTGCGCCGCCAGCCTTTCCCAATTGTCGGCGATGCTGGCATAGACCGCCTGCAGATAGACGGTTTCGGCGCGCTGGGCCTGCTGTTTCATCTCTTCCGCCTTTTGACGATATTGATCGGCGCTGGTGTGATCGCCCTTGTATTCGACAGACATGAATCCCGGCCCTGTGCGCTAAGCGGCCTCCCCAGTCGCGCACGGAACGCCGGCAGTTGGAAAGCGTTCCAGGTTCCGCACAATTGCTTGTGAGTTTTGCGCAAGTTGGTTGGCGGCGGCGATCGGAAGTTCCATGCCGCGGCGGCACGGTTCTCCCCTTGTCATCCTCGGCTGAGCGCCGCATGGCGGCGCGAAGGGGTGAGTTGCGGCGCGCGCAGCGCGCGAGCAGGTCCTG
>CBHTTW010000149.1:0-6556 GCA_966096025.1 uncultured Alphaproteobacteria bacterium
CGGCATGGACCGGCTGATCGATGCCTGGCTGCCGGTGGAATTCGCCACCAACAGCATGAACCGCAGAATGGGACTGACTGACCTTTATCCCTTTTTGCTGTCGCCAAAGGTGATCGAAAAGCTGGGATATATTCATGCCCTGACGCATGCCCCGGCAAAGGCCATGCGTGTGGCCGCGGCCGGTTAACCAATAAAAGGGGACCCCAGCCTGTTTCAAAATGGAACATGTTATGATGGGCGTGAAAGGAGGGCGGAATGCGAATCGGATTGTTGGCGGCAAATCTGCTTTTGACCTCTGCCCTGGCAGCAGCCGCGGCCACGGTGACCATGTCGCCGCCAGCGGCACAGAACAAGGCGCCAGAGAAAATGGAGGCCCAGCCAAAGGTGCTTCCGGCGCCGGTCAAGCCCGCGGTCCAGTCCCAGCCGTCCCCGGCGCAGCCTCAAGCTGCTGCTCCCGTGAAGACGCAGACACCGCCGGCTCAGACTCAAACCGCCGCTCCGGTGCAAACGCCGCCGGCGCAAACTGCCGCCAAGAAAGACTGCCCGCGCGATTGCCAATGCGATTGCCCGAAGGAGCGCAAGGCCGCAGCCGTACATGATGCGCGCCCAAGCGGTGCGATGCCTGCGCGAAACTATAATTACGCCGCCGCCGCGCCCTGGCATGGGCCGTGGCATGCCGCGCCCATGGGCTATGGCCCGCCTCCCGGCGTCTATGAGATGCAAGGCCTAAGGATTGATGATGGCGGCTGGACCGGCGGCGTGGGCTATGCCTCCGATGGCGGCGGTGGCGGCGGCGGTTACGGCCAGGCCTATTTCGCCAATGGCGGCGGCATCGAAAACGGTCCGACCTACAACAGCTACGGACAAAGTTTTCAATACAATCCCAGCCAGGCAGGGCCCTTCCAGCCGCGCTTGATGGGCGGCTTCGCGCCACGAAGCACAGGCTCGCGTTAACCCGTTCGTGAAGCCGTCAGGGCGCCGGTTTGGTCGCGTAGCGCGGATGATGCGCGAATATCGCGAACGGAATCGACGCCACATAGATCAACAGACCAATGGTCATGGTGGCCCAAGGCCAGGCGATCAGCAGCGCCGCCAGAGCCGCAAAACAAACCACCGCCAGCAAGCGATGCTGGCGTTGCAGCTTCATATATTTGATCGAGGGTGTGGGCAGGCGGCTGACCATCAAGGCCGCGGTAATCCCCATCACGACACCGGATATCCAGGGCTGCTGGATCAGGGGGTCGTTCCACTGAAAGGAAATCAACAGCGGCAGCACTGCCATGCAAGCGGCCGCCGGGGTGGGCAAGCCGGTGAAGTAGGGATTGCCCTTGGTGGCGCCTTCATCGCGCACGCTTTCGACATTGAAGCGCGCCAGCCGGATGGCGGCGCAGGCGCAGAAGATCAGGGCGATGATCCAGCCGCCATTGCCCATCTCGCTGAGACTCCACATGTACATGATGATGCCCGGCGCCACGCCGAAGCTCACCAGATCGGCCAGGCTGTCGAGTTGAGCGCCGAACCGGCTGTCGGCGCCCAGCATGCGCGCGGCGCGGCCGTCCAGCATGTCCAGAATCATGGCGGCAATGATGAAGGTGACGGCGGTGGTCCAATCGTCGGCCAAGCCGAAGCGGATGGCGGTGACGCCGCAACCCAGCGCCAAAAGGGTGATGAAGGACGGCACCAGCTTTCCGACACTGAGATCTTCCAGCCGTTCCAGGCGCGCCGCGACGATCTGGCGGGCGCGTTTGCGGCGGGAAATGCGGTCCGGTTCCTCCAAGGGTCCCCTCTTATGAAAAACGGGCCAGCACGGTTTCACCCGCCCGTGTCGTTATTCCAGGCTGGACCAGAATCTCGGTGCCAGGCGGCAGATAGACGTCAACCCGGCTGCCGAAGCGGATTATGCCAAATCTGTCGCCCCGGCGCACCCCTTCTCCCTGCGCCAGTTCGCAGACGATGCGACGCGCCACCAGGCCCGCAATCTGCACCACCGCGAGATCGCGACTGTCCCCGCTTTCCCCCTCGGGGCGAAGTCGGATCGACATGCGTTCATTGTGGATGCTGGCCTTGTCGAAACTCGCATTGAAAAATTTTCCGGCGCGATAGGCCAAGGTGATGACATGGCCGCTGACCGGATTGCGGTTCACATGCACATTGAAGACATTCATGAAGATGGAAAGGCGCGGACGGGGCATCTCGCCCATGCCCAGTTCGGCGGGCGGAACCGCATCGACAATCGGCAGCAGCTTGCCGTCGGCGGGACAGATGATCAGGCCCGGCTCCACCGGCGTCTTGCGCTCGGGGTCACGGAAGAAGGCCACGCACCAGATGGTGACGGGCAAAAGAAGCCAGCCCAGCCACGCAGCCAGCAGAAAGGCCAGCAGATTGACCGCCGCGAAGATGGCGATGAACGCGTAGCCCTCACGGTGAATTTTCAAATCCGGCTCCCAAAGGAAAAGGGCAGCCGCGATTGACCCTGCGGCTGCCCCCAACGAAATTCGGTTATATCAGGCGGTACGGTTGCCCGTGAAGGGGAAGGAGCCGAACGAGCCCGCCTTGACGCTGCCGGACAGTTTGTCGCCGTCCACCGTACCTGTGAAATCCAGGGTCAGCGGCATGGGCGAGCTGATCTTGGCCGACCAGGTGACATTATTGCCATCGACCTTGCCGTTTTCCAGCGGGCCCGAACCTTGCGCCGCTTGCTGGGTGCCGGTCAGGGCGCTGCCATTGGTCGCAATGTCCAGCTGGGCCTTTTGCGCGCCCAGGGGCGAATTGATGACGATTTCCCATTTGCCGTCCACGGCCATGTGCTTCTCCCAAAAGGTATTTGCCGGTCATCTAAGGACGCCATGGACCCAGGCGCAAGAGGGCTGTAGAGGTCTCAGCCATGTCGCGAAAAACCATCATATTACCGAAAGGCCGGGCGCGGGCCCGGGCCGGTTCGCCCTGGATTTTCTCCAACGAAATTCGCATGGACGAAGCCGCCAAAAGCATCGCGCCGGGCGCGGTGATCAATGTGCGGGGCGAGGACGGCCGCGCCTTCGGCACCGGCTATTTCAATCCCAAGAGCCTGATCGCGATCCGCCTGTGGTCGGACGATTGCGATCTTGTCATCGATCGCGATTTTTTTGCCGCCCGCCTCAAACGGGCGCTGGCGCTGCGGGACGCGATCTACGGCAAGCCGTTTTACCGGCTGGTTCATGCCGAGGGCGACGCGCTGCCGGGGCTGGTGATCGACCGTTTCGACGACACGCTGTCGGTGCAGATTGGCACCGCCGGGATGGAACGACAGACCGAGACTTTGCTGCAGGCGCTGGAGATCGCCGTAAAGCCCAAGACCGTGATCCTGCGCAATGACGCGCCATCGCGCGCGCTCGAGGGATTGGACAGTCAGGTCAAGACCGTGAAGGGCGAAGGCCGGCGCATCGCGGTCGAGGAAAATGGCGCGCGCTATTTCGCCGATCTGGCGGAAGGCCAGAAGACCGGCTGGTACTACGATCAGCGCGACAATCGCGCCTTCATCGCCGGGCTAGCGAAAGGCAAGACGGTGCTGGACGCCTATTCCTATACCGGCGGCTTCGGAATCCTGGCGGCCAAAGCCGGCGCCAAGGAAGTGGTGTGCCTGGATTCTTCGGCTCCCGCGCTCGCAATCGCCGAGGAAAGCGCCCGCGCCAATGGCGTGACGATCCAGGCGGTGAAGGCCGATGTGTTCGAGGAACTTGAGCGGCTGAAAGCGGCCGGCGAGCGTTTCGACATTGTGGTGGCCGACCCGCCGCCTTTTGTGAAATCCAAAAAGGACCTGGAGCCCGGCGCCAAGGCTTATCGCAAACTGGCGCGGCTGGCGGCCGATGTCACCGCCCCGGGCGGGGTGATGATGATCGCCTCCTGCTCGCACAATATTCCGCCCGATCGCTTCGCCCAGGAATGCGCCCAGGGCCTGCTGCGCGCCCACCGCCAAGCGGCGATGATCCGGCAATCCGGCGCCGGGCCGGACCATCCTGTGCATCCGCTCTTGCCGGAATCGGCTTACCTCAAGGCCATCGCCTACGCACTGGATTGACGTCTCTTTTAGATGGCGATCTGGGTTCCCAGTTCCACCACCCGATTGGTCGGCAGGCGATAGAAACGAGCGGGCGACAAGGCCCCGCTTGCGATGGCGCGATAGAGCCTGTTTCGCAGCGTACCCAATTCGGAATGCTCGGCCGGCACCAGGGTTTCGCGGCCGATGAAGAAGGTCGCGGTGTCCACGTCCAGCGCCAGGCCGAAACGCCGCGCCTCGCGCAAGGCTTGCGGCACGTCCGGGGTTTCGAAAAAACCGTAGCGGATGCGTATGGTGTAGAAGCCTTTGCCCAACTTCTCCACTTCCAGTCGTTGCTCCGGAGGAACCAGAGGCGTGTCTTCCACCGTCACATTCGCGATCACCACGCGCTCATGCAGGACCTTGTTGTGCTTGAGATTGTGCAGCAGTGCCCCCGGCACCACGTCGGTGCGTGACGACAGAAAAACGCTCAATCCGGCAACGCGCGTGGTGCTTTTATCGGCGCGCTCCAGAAACAGGGATAGCGGCAAGGATTCCGAGCGGACTTTCTCCAGATGCACCCGGCGGCCGCGCCGCCAAGTGTCCATGCCGACAAAGACGGCGAAGGCGATAAATAAGGGCAGCCAACCGCCTTCGGGAATCTTCAAGCTGTTGGAGACAAAAAAGATCACGTCGCTGATGCCCATGGCGCCGAACAATCCAATGGCCAGCCATGGCGCCCAGCGCCACTGCTTGCCCGCCACGATTCCGGCATTGAAGGTGTCGATCACCATGACGCCGGTCACCGCGATGCCGTAAGCCGCGGTCAGGGCGTCGGAACTCTTGAAGATCAGAACGATCAGCACCACGCCGACCGCCAGGATGGCGTTCATGCGCGGAACATAGATCTGGCCGTAATCGGTGGCGCTGGTGTGGCGGATCTCCATGCGCGGCAATTGGCCGAGCTGCACCGCCTGCTGGGTCATGGAGAAGACGCCGGTGATCACCGCCTGGCTGGCGATGATGGCGGCCAGGGTCGCCAGGATCACCATGGGCATATGGGCCCAATTGGGAATGACCGAGAAGAAGGCGATGGACGCCTCCTCCGGTTTCCTGAGCAGCGCCGCGCCTTGGCCGAAATAGTTCAGCAGCAGGGAGGGCAAGGCCACGAACAGCCAGGCATATTGGATGGGCTTGCGCCCGAAATGGCCCATGTCGGCGTAAAGCGCCTCGCACCCCGTCACCGCCAGCACCACGGCGCCCAAGGATACAAAGGCCACCCAAGGCTCATGCAGGAACATCACCAGCGCATACCAGGGGTTGATCGCTTCCAGAATGCCGGGTGTCTGGATCAGGGAGGCCGCGCCGAAACCCGCCAGCGCCAGGAACCACAACACCATCACCGGTCCGAACAGCCGGCCTATTTTGTGGGTGCCGCGGCTTTGAAGAAGGAACAGGATCACCAGGATGGTCAGGGTCAGCGGCACCACCAGATAGCCGAAGGCGGCGTTCTCCACTTTCAACCCTTCCACCGCGGATAGAACCGTAATCGCCGGTGTGAGCATGCCGTCGCCGAAGAACAGCGCCAGGCCGACAATTGCGCCGATACCGATGGTGGCTTTTATTCTGCGGGTCATGCCGGGGGAGCGATGCGCCAGCGCCGCCAGCGCCAGGGTGCCGCCCTCGCCGTTATTGTCGGCGCGCATGATGATCAGGACATATTTGACGGTGACCACCAGGATCAGCGCCCAGAAAATCATCGAGAGCGAACCCATCACCGCGACATGATTGGGCAGCCCACCCTCGGTGGCCAGAACCGTGGCCTTCAAGGCATAGAGCGGCGAGGTGCCGATGTCGCCGAACACCACGCCCATGGCGCCCAGCATCAGGCCATACATGCCACGCTGGTCATGGGCGGGTTTTGCCGACTCGCCATCGCCCGAGGCCGCGCCCGCCAAAGGATCGCGGTCGCTATTTTCCGCCAGAGGTTCCGGCGTGTCTCCTGGTTCCGACGATTGGGCGGTCACGGATGAATGCGACTTTGCATGGGAAGAAAACGCTGCCCCGCGCTTTGGTTTGCATCGTCCCCAAAGACTGGGCGCGAGCGGGCCGGACCATATGCCCAGTCCCCCCAAGCTCCCAGTGGGGCGAGGCAGAATAGCGCAGGAAAAATCCTAAGTCTCTGGCTTGGCTAATTTATTTCGCCGATCAAAGCGGTGGCGCCTTTGGTGGCGCCGCCGCTTTGGGCCACCAAATCCCTGTCATCGCCGGGGCCACTGGTCGAACCGATAAAGCCCTGGACCGGATAAAGCCTGCCGCCCCAGGCGCCGGTCTTGAGGTTGAACACCCGCACCACCGACCAGTCATTGCCCTGGCTTTCGTCCCGCACCGGGTCGTTGAGATAGATCGAACCGTCGTTCAGCCAGTTGGCGTGGTCCACCCTTATTTCGCGCGCGTCCATCACCTCGCGCACCACCGCGACATGACCGTGATTGGGGCCGGCATAATTGTGCAGCACCATTACCGCGCCGGGTTCGGGCG
>CBHTTW010000150.1:0-6542 GCA_966096025.1 uncultured Alphaproteobacteria bacterium
AAGGCCGAGCGTAAAATTGGGCGTTATCTGGTTGCGCGCTTCGGCGACCAGCAGGGCGCCTTCATCGTCCTTGAAAGAAAAGCTGGTACGGCCGGGATGGGCGGGATCTCCCGGCACCCCTTCGAATATTCCGCCCTTGATCTGCCAATGGCCGCCAGGCATCCACCAGCCCACCATGCCAAGCCCGGTGCTGGGAAATATGGACGGCCCGTTGCCGCCGGTTTGAGCGAAATCGGGTCCGATGCCGAAAGAACTATTGAGAAAGAGCGCGCCGGTCGCCTGCACATCGAATTCGGTATTCAGGTCTATGACGCCGGCCTTGATGCCGCCGCGACCGTTGAATTCCTTGGCGACCCAGGCATTGGACAAACGTATCCCCGCCGGGGCGTCGATATTGGACACGGTCTGCGCGTCGCCCACCAGGGCCGCCGAGAAAAGCGTGGCGTCGGTGACTTGTGCGCCGACAAAGACGGAAAAACCCGGAAGGCCGTGATCGTCGCCGGCGTAATTGGCCGAGATGTCGGCCTTCTCCAGCACCCGATAGCCGCGCTTCAGCCCGCCGCTCACATTCCCCAACACATCGGTGATGCTGGACATCTCGACCGCCGGCAGATGGCCTTCGGCGCGCGCCGCGGCGCAGCCGTACCACAGTATAAGCGCGCTGAAGGCCGCGAACCGCAGCTGCAAGCCGGCATGAGACAGGAATGAATGACGCACGTGTTACCTCCCCAACCGGGACATTGGTCCTCAGGTGTGGAAGGCAATCTGACGGGGTCAGTTGGCCCAGGTGTTTCCAGCGGGCGTCACTTTGTGTCGATCGGTGACGCGCGGGTCAGGAGGCGATACGGCCCTGCCAGGAAAGACGGCAACCCGCGGTCTTTTGCGCCAGCTTCGAACCGGCATCGGGCGCGGACACGCCGTCCTGGCGGACGATGCGGTCCTGTCCATCCGCGCACCAGGCATAAAATTGGTGCTTGCCCGCCGCATAATAATCGGCGCGATGCGTGGAGGTGATGTTGGAGGTCGCTGCGATGGCCGGGGCGGTCAGCAGTGCGGAGGCGGCCAAACAGGCCAAAATAACGGCTTTTTTCATGCACCGATCCTGTCACGAACCATCGCCGGTGCAAAGTGCCGGGCGTACAAAATTAAACCGATGGTTAATATCCGCGCCCGGCGAAAGCATTAAGAACGGGCTGCCGTTGCTGCAATGTTGACGAAGACCGCCGGGCTTCATCTCGCAACAAATCGAAACCCTGAAGACGTATCCCGTTCAAATAGGCCGGCGACTATCGCCAAGCCATTCACTTGCCAGGAAATATTTCCGCCATCGGTGCGGGGAAACATTTCAGGGCAAACCAACGTCAGAGGGTCGAGCAACAATGAAATCGCTGTCCATCAAGGCCAAGATCACCGCCGTCAGCGCGGTTGCCGTATGCGTTATTGCCTTTGTCGCGATCGACAACTGGTTCACCTTGAGAAAGCTCACCGGCCTGGCCGTCGAGACCCAGACGGCGGGCCTGTTGCTGCGCCAGCACCTGGACGGCGACATGATGCACGACGCCATTCGCGCCGACGTGCTGAAGGCCACCCTGGGCCTGAAAACCCGCAATCCCAAGATGATCGAGGAAGCCAAGACGGACGCCGCCGAGCATGGCGCGCGCTTCATGGACAATCTGCACAAGAATCTGGCGCTGGAGCTTCCGCCGGAAATCCACCAGCTTTTCGTGGAAGAAGAGCCGGGCCTCAAGGCCTATAACGAACAGGCCGCGAATTACATCGCGCTTGCCCTTCAGGATGCCCGCGACGGCACCAATCAGACCGACCTGATGATGCCTGAATTCGAAAAAGCCTTCGGCGTGCTGGAAGACATGCAAAGCGCGGTCAGCGACAAGGTCGGTGAATTCGGCGAAAAGCTCAAGGAAAGACAGACCGGCACCGCCTCCACCGCCCTGATCCAGGCCCTGGTGGGCGCGATCTTCGCCATCCTGATCACCCTGTTCGTTCCCTTCTTCTCCCGCCGTGTGCTGTTTTCGCCGCTGGACAGGCTGATTGCCATCATGGCCCCGCTGGCGAAAGGTGATTGGAGCGCGATCGTGACGGGTACGGATCGCACCGACGAGATCGGCGAGATGGCCGGAGCCGTCGAAATTTTCAAGAGAAACGGCATCGAGGCCGAAAAGCTCCGCGCCGAGCAGGCGATAGCGCAGAAAAAGCAGTTGGAACGCGCCGAAAAGATGGAAGCGGCGGTCGCCGGCTTCGACAAGGTGATCGGCGAAATCATCGAGACGGTAAGCTCGGCCTCGACGGAATTGCAGGCCACCGCCCAGACGCTCTCGGCCACCGCCGAAGAGACGAGCCGTCAATCCAACAGCGTTGCCGCGGCTTCGGAACAGATGACCCAGAATGTTCAAACCGTGGCTTCGGCGACGGAGGAGCTGACCGCCTCGATCAAGGGGATCAGCGAGCAGGTCAATTCATCGGCGCGCATCGCGGAGGATGCGGCGACCCAGGCGGGCGAAACCACCGCCAAGGTCAAAATCCTGTCGGAAGCCGCCCAGAAGATCGGCACCGTGGTGACCATCATCAGCGATATCGCCAGCCAGACCAATCTGCTGGCGCTCAACGCCACGATCGAGGCGGCGCGCGCCGGCGAGGCGGGCAAGGGCTTCGCGGTGGTTGCCTCCGAGGTCAAGAGCCTCGCGTCGCAGACCGCCAAGGCCACCGATGAAATCACCGATCTGATCCGCGAGATCCAGCAGTCCACCGGCGCCTCGGCCCAGGCCATTCAGGGCATCACCGAGACGATCCGCAAGGTCAATGAAATCTCCGGCACCATTGCCACCGCCGTGGAGCAACAGGGCGCCGCCACCCAGGAGATTTCCCAGAATGTTCAGCAGGCCGCGGCCGGCACGCAGGAAGTTTCCGTCAACATCGTCGGCGTCACCCGCGCGTCCCAGGATACCAGCGCGGGCTCAACCCAGGTTCTGTGCGCCGCCGACGAACTCGCCAAGAACAGCGTCCGGTTGAAGCGGGACGTATCCAACTTCCTGGCCGAAGTGCGCAGCCTGTAAGCTTCGCATTCCCGCCGGGCTTTCAACACCCACATACGATTAGACCCGGCAGCGCCTGCTGCCGGGTCTTTTTTTGCTTGAGTGCTGAAGTCCGCTTCGGTCCGACCAGACGATCAGTGCCGCGATACCTTGGCGGCAAAGATGTAACCGCCATTGCGCACGGTGCGAATGACCGTGGGATTGCGCGGATCGTCCTGCAGCTTGCGGCGCAGCCTGGCGACGCAGACATCGATGCTGCGGTCGAAGGCCGGAGAATTGTTGCCGTAGCAGATATCCATCAATTGATCGCGGGTGAGAACGCGGTTGGCGCGGGTGACCATGGCTTCCAGCAGCTTGAACTCACCGCTGGTCAGGCTCACCGGACGGCCGCCATCGTCGTGCAAGGCCTGCGCCGTGGCGTCCAGCTTCCAATTGCCGAAAGCGTAAAGCTGGTGCGCGTCCGCCGGCGCGCTGGAAACTGTCCCCTGGCGGCTGCCGCGGCGCAGAACGCTGCGAACACGGGCCAGGATTTCACGCGGCTCGAACGGCTTGGTGATGTAATCGTCGGCGCCGATTTCCAGGCCGACCACGCGGTCGGCCAAATCGCCTCTTCCGCTGACGATGATGATCGCCACATCCGAGGTACGGCGAATTTTCTGGGTGATGGTGAGGCCATCCACGTCGGGAAGGCCGATATCCAGGATGACCAGATCTATCTGGTTGGATGCGATGACGTCTTCGATACCCGCGCCGCTTTCCAGCGCGGTGACTTGGTAGCCATCCGAGCCCAGGCTGCGTGTCAGAAGCGCGCGCACATCGGGATCGTCCTCGACGATGGTGACGTGTTTGGTCATGGGTCCCCCGGAAATCTCACAATCCGGGATAGTCCCAAAATGTTACAAAAGACCTAAAGCCGGAACTCGCCCCGGCTCGACACACGGCGAAACATTCCGACGCGACTTGGAAAAATCGCCGTGACCTAGGGCCCTTATTGCTTCTCCCCACAGTCCTCTAATGGGAGAAAAAACGTGGCCTGGTTCCAGAATTTGTCCATCCGCAGCAAGGTGATGACCGCCTTTGCCAGTATCCTCATCGTCACCGCCATGCTGGGGGGGTTTGCCATCAACCGCCTGGCGACCGTCAACAGCGCCACCGAGATCGTCACCGGCAATTATTTGGTCGCCTCGAATGCGCTGGGCGAAGTCGCCTTCAACTCGATGCGTTTCCGTCAGTTGCAGGCCGCGCATCTGGTGCAGTCGACCCCGGAAGCCAAGGCCAAGGAAGCCAAGACCATGGCCGCCACTCTCGAAGAGATCAACAAGGCCTGGACCAAGTATGACGCGACGGTGGACCCCGGTGTCGAACGCGGCCTGGCGGACAAGGTGATGCCGGCCTGGAAGGCTTCGGTCGACTTGAACGACCACTTCATGGAGCTGTCAAACGCGGGTCAGCTCGCCGCCGCCACCGCCTTCTATACCGGCGAAATGCGCACCGCCAATCGCGCCTATCAGGACGCGCTGACGGCCGTTCAGGACTACCAGATCGTTGCGGCCGACAAGCAGGCCAAGTCAAGCAGCGAAACCTACTCGCTTTCGCGCACCTTAATCATCTCTGCCCTGGTTTTTGCCGCTGCGCTTTGCGTAGCAATGGGCTGGCTGATCGTTTCGGGCGTCTCCACCCCGATCCGGGCCATGACCGGCGCGATGAGCCGCCTGGCGCAGCATGACCTGACCACCGAGATCAACGGCGTCGGCCGCAAGGACGAAGTCGGCCAGATGGCCGCCGCCGTCCAGGTGTTCAAGACCAGCATGATCGAAGGCGACCGCCTGAAGGCCGAGCAGGAAGAAGCGCAGCGCATTGCCGCCGCGCGCGGCGCCAAGGTCGACAAGCTGACCCGCGACTTCGACACCAGGGTGCAGGGCGTGGTGCAGACCGTGGCCAGCCAGGCCACCCAGATGGAGGCCTCCGCCCAGTCCATGAGCGCCACCGCGGAAGAAACCACCAAGCAGGCCAACGCCGTTGCGGCGGCTTCTGAGGAAGGCGCGGCCAATGTCCAGACCGTGGCCTCCGCCACCGAGGAACTGTCGACCTCTATTTCGGAAATCAGCCGTCAGGTCGCCCATTCCAGCCAGATCGCGGCCCAGGCCGTGACGGAATCGGCCAAGGCCAACGAGATGGTGCAGGGCCTGCTCAACGCCTCGCAGAAGATCGGCGAGATCGTGGCCCTGATCAATGAGATCGCCGACCAGACCAATCTCCTGGCGCTGAACGCCACCATCGAAGCTGCCCGCGCCGGCGAAGCCGGCAAGGGTTTCGCGGTGGTCGCGGCGGAAGTGAAAAACCTGGCGACTCAGACCTCCAAGGCCACCGACGACATCCGCAGCCAGATCACCGGCGTGCAGGGCGCGACCCAGGATGCCGTCAACGCCATCGCCTCCATCGGCAAGACGATCGGCGAGATCGACCAGATCTCGACCGCCATCGCCGCCGCCGTGGAACAGCAGGGCGCCGCGACCCAGGAAATCGCCCGCAACGTGGAAGAAGCCGCCAAGGGCACCCAGGAAGTCTCGTCCAACATCGGCGGCGTCACCGAAGCCGCCAATGGCACGGGTGCCGTCGCCAACCAGGTTCTGACCTCGGCCCGCTCCTTGTCGGAACAGTCCGGTGAGTTGCGCAGCCTGGTCCAGACGTTCCTCAGCGAGGTGAAGGCTGCCTAACGGCGCCCAAACCCGATGAGGCATCAGAGGCAGGAGCAAACCGGTGACGCGCTTGTTGCGCACTCCCCTGACGGACCGGCGCTCCCGGTTTGCTCCTCCTCAACCCAACAAGGCTGATTGACATGACACCCCAGACACAGTCCCAGACTACAGTCCGCCACGACAACGAAGCCGAAGCCTTCGTCACCTTCACGATCGCCGGTCAGCTGTTCGGCGTTCCCGTAACCCAGGTCCAGGATATCTTGACGCCGGACGCGGTGGCGCCCGTTCCCGGCGGCCCGGCCGAAGTGCGCGGCCTGATCAATCTTCGCGGCCGCATCGTCACCGTGATCGACATGCGCACCCGCCTGTCGCTGCCGCGCAGCGATAAAAAGACCGGCATGTGCGTGACCATCGAATGCGGCGGAGAGCCCTACACGTTGTGGGTCGACTCTGTGGGCGATGTCATCAAGCTGCCGCGCACCCTGCGCGAAGCCAATCCCGCAACGCTCGATGCCGTCTGGCGCGATGTCGCCGATGCCGTTTACCGCACCGATCAGGGCCTCCTGGTCGCGCTGCAGATCGATCGCCTGATGGCGATCGGCACCAAGTCCTAAACACCGGGGAAACTAGTCATGGACGATCTGTTCCAAGAATTTTTGGCCGAGACCGCCGAGAGCCTTGCCGTTCTCGACGTCGAGTTGGTGCGTTTTGAACGCGAAACCTCAGACACCACGATTCTCAGCAACATCTTCCGCCTGATGCACACCATCAAGGGCACTTGCGGCTTTCTCGG
>CBHTTW010000151.1:0-6448 GCA_966096025.1 uncultured Alphaproteobacteria bacterium
AGGCGTTGTCGCAACGCATGACCATGCCGTTCTTGGACGAGTTACCCTGGGCCGGGATGTTCTCGGTGCGGGCCAGGCCGTAGGTCAGGGTGGCATAGACGTTGGTGGTCGGGGTGATGTCGTAAGACACGCGGGCATAGATGTTGCCGCGGGTCAGCGGATCATACAGACCCTGGGTGAACTGCTTGGAGTCGTTCTGGTTGCCCGGATCGGACGGCGTACCGGCGCAACCGCCGTTCAGACCGCCGCCAAGGGTGTTGCCCGCAGTCTTGAAGCAGGTACCAGCCAGATCATACGGGATCGGACGGCCGTTGGCGTCGAAGGTGGTGAAGGCCAAGGGACCGGACTGGATCAAGCCATAGGCGGCGGACTGAGTCGGCTGAACGATATTGAAGTAGTTGGAACGCGGCTGGAGGGCCGGAGCGGAGCCTGTGCCGGTGCCGTCGGCGCCATAAGAAAGGATACCCGACTGGCGCGCCAGGGTGCGGCCGCCGATGTTCGGCTGCGCGGTATGCTGCTGCTGAACCGGATAACGCGGCAACAGGCCGTCATTATAGTGGTATTCGCCCGCGATTTCGAAATGGCCGCGGCCGCCGGCAAAGCTGGTGCCCACTGCGGTCTGGAACAACATGTTGCCCACATCGCCATAGGTCGACAGACCGGCCTGGGCGTTGAACTTGAAGCCTTCGAAGGTGGTGTCGGTGACGAAGTTGACGACACCGGCGACGGCGTCCGAACCCCAGGAGGCCGAGGCGCCGCCGGTCACAACGTCGACGCGCTTGATCAGGAGCTGCGGCATCTGGCTGACGTCGACAGCGCCGTTGAAGTTACCGCCAACCACGCGCTGGCTGTCGAGCAGGGTCAGGGTACGCAGCGGCGACAGGCCGCGCAGACCCAGCGAGGACAGACCGATCAGACCGGTGGTGGTGGAGCCGGTATTGTAGCTGACACCCGTCGAACCCTGGAGGGCGGGCAACTGGGTGATGGCATCGAAGATGCTCGGCTTGGCCTGGGCTTCCAGGTCGGCGGCGCTCACCACCGTGGTCGGGGTCGGAGCGTCAAAACCCGCGCTCTGAAGGCGGGTCGAGGACACCACGACCTGCTCAACACCTTCTTGCGCCATCGCGGCGCCGGCGCTCAACGCCAAAATGGCGGCACCGCCTGCAAGACGCGCGCGAGTCTTGGTCAAACCGTAATTCATAAGAATAGTCCCCCTGGACAAATGTGTTCTGCCGGCACGATGCCGAAACTGGGCGGTGGGATAGCAGAGTGGTCGTGCACATATCGAGCGCAAATTGCGCTTTTGCCGTTCACGAACTGCATCTAATGCCCGAAAGTCACATAAATGCAACGCCTTATGTTGCACTGCAACATTACACAAAAGCCCATATAAATCTTTGCTTAACCTGTGTTGCTGGCGCTTTGCAGCGAATCAAATTTCCGCGTCTGCACCATCGCGGAAAGCATTGCGCAGCCGCTCGGCAAAAGCGCCTTGCCACCACCCGGACCAATCGGCGCGTCAGCGCCACCGCGCGCGGTGCGGCTGCCGACGACTTGCGGGGAAAAACCACTTACTGTCTAGAACAGACATGGATCCGCAGTCTCTTCTCAACCAGGCAATCGCCTTCCACCAGACAGGCAGACTGGCGGATGCCGAGCGGCTTTATCTGCAACTGATGGCTGCGGCGCCCAGGGAGCCCACCGCCCATCACATGCTGGGGGTGGTGCGCGCCCAGCAAGGGCGAAACAGCGAGGCGCTGGCGCTGATGGGAACGGCCCTGACCTTGAGGCCAGGCGCGCCGGAAGTCTTATCCAACCTCGGCAATGTTTTGCGCGCGCAAGGCCGGCTGGAAGAGGCGCTGGCCAGCTATGATCAGGCGCTGGCCGCCAAGCCCGACTATGTGGCCGCTTGGAACAAGCGCGCCTTGGCGCTGCATGATCTGGGACGGTTAACCGAGGCGATGGACAGCGCCGACCGGGCCTTGGCGCTGCAACCGGGCTATGCCGACGCCCTCAATACACGCGGTATCGTCCTGGCGGGGCTTGACCGGCCCGAAGATGCCTTGGCCAATTACGACCGCGCCTTGATTCTGGCGCCGGCTTTTCCCGACGCGCTCAACAATCGCGCTTTGGCGCTCCAAAGCTTGCGGCGGCTGGAAGAAGCGCTGGCCAGCGTGGAACGGGCGCTCCAGGCCGATGGCGGTTTCGCCCAAGCCTGGAACAATCGCGGCGTCATTCTGTTCGACCTCAAGCGAAGCGCGGAAGCGCTGGCGAGTTACGAGCGGGCGCTGGCGCTGCACCCGGACTATGCGGAAGCGTTCAACAACCGCTCCGCCGCCTTGTTCGCCTTGAAGCGTTTTGCCGAGGCGTTGAACGACAGCGACCGCGCCCTGGCGCTCAAGCCACAATTCGCCGACGCCTTGTACAATCGCGGCAATGCGCTGTCCGAACTCAACCGGCCGCTGGATGCGCTCTCAAGCTATGAGCAAGTCCTGGCGGTCGATCCGGCGCATCCGCGCGCCTTGAGCGGACTGGCCAATGCAGCCATGACCATCGGCGATTGGGAACGCACGTCCCAGCTCGCCGGCCAGCTCAAGTCCGAGGTCCTGGCCGGCAAGGCCTTGATCCAGCCTTTTGTGCTGATGGGCTATTGGGACGACAACGAACTCCAGCTGCGTTGCTCGCAGAAATATGTGCAAGAGGCCGGACCCGGCCCGCTTGCGCCGCTGTGGACCGGAGAATCCTACAAGCATGACAAGATACGCATCGCTTATCTCTCGGCGGATTTTCACGAGCATGTCACCGCCACCCTGACGGTGGAGATGTTCGAACATCACGACCGCGAGCGTTTCGAAATCACGGCCGTGTCCTTCGGGCCCGACGATGCCAGCGCGATGCGCGGCCGGCTGGTGAAAGCCTTCGACCGCTTTCACGATGCGCGCCAGCAAAGCGACCGCGAGGTGGCCCGCCTGCTCAGGCAATGGGAAATCGATATCGCGGTGGATTTGGGCGGCTATACCAGCGGCGCGCGGCCCTGGGTGCTGGCGCACCGCCCGGCGCCGGTTCAGGCCAAATATATGGGCTATCCCGGCACCTCGGGCAGCACATTCATCGACTATATCATCGCCGATGACCTGGTGGTGCCTGCCGATCAGCACCGCTTCTTCAGCGAAAAGATCGCCGCCCTGCCCGATACGCTGTGGGTGACGGACACAAGGCGGGCGATCGGCGAGGCGCCCAGCCGCGGCGAAGCCGGCTTGCCGCAACACGCTTTCGTCTTCTGCTGCTTCAATCACAATTGGAAGATCACGCCGCCGGTCTTCGATATCTGGATGCGTCTGCTGCACGCGATAGAGGGCAGCGTGTTGTGGCTGCTGGAAGGCAATGCCAGCATCCGCGGCAATCTTTGCAAGCAAGCGGCGGCGCGCGGCATCGCGCCCGAGCGCCTGATCTTCGCCGGCCGCACCATGCCGGAAAAGCATCTCGCCCGCCAGCAACTGGCCGATCTGTTTCTCGATACCCTGCCCTATAATGCGCATACCACCGCCAGCGACGCGCTGTGGGTGGGCCTGCCCCTGATCACCACGGCCGGTAAATCCTTTCCGGCGCGGGTCGCCGCCAGCCTCTTGAAATCCGCGAATATGCCCGAGCTGATCGCGGCGGATCTTGCCGAATATGAAGCCTTGGCCTTGAAGCTGGCGCGCGATCCCGCCCTGCTGGCGCAGATTCGCCAAAAGCTTGTCTCCGGCAGGGACGGCGTGGCGCTGTTCGACACGCTGCGCTTCACCCGAAATCTGGAAACGGCCTATATCGCGATGCTGAACCGGAGATGAGCCTGCTGTCCCTGCCCATCCGGCTGTCGGTCGCGGCCCCCGCCTATAACGAGGCCGATGGCATCGAGGCGGTGATCGCGGATTGGCACGCTTTTCTGGTCGCGCAAAGCGCGGTGGCGGAATTTGAGATCGTGATCTGCAATGACGGCAGCAAGGATGCGACCGGCGACATACTGGACCGCCTCACTTTGTCTTATCCGCAGCTGCGTCCCCTGCATTTCGCCGGCAACCAAGGCGCCGCCGCCGCGCTCAATGCGGCGATTGCCGCCACCAAGGGCGATTGGGTCCTGCTGTTGGATTCGGACGGACAATTCGCCATCCAGAATCTGCCCGACATGCTGACGGCTCTCAGCCGGTCTGGGGGGCAAGCCGCCATCGGCATCCGCAAAAAAAAGGACGCTGCCTTCGCCCAATTCGGCAGTTGGGCCAGCGGCTTGGCATGCAATCTGGTGCATGGCAGCCGGCTGAGGGATTTCAACTCCGCCTTCAAGCTGGTCTGGGGCCCGGCCCTGCGCGGCCTGGGCCTGGAAGCCAAGGGCATGAATTATTCCACCGAGGTCACCTCCCGGCTGCTGGAACGGGGCATTGTCCCGGTGGAGGTCGATATCGCGCATCGTCCGCGCGCCACCGGTGTCAGCAGCATGAAACTGGTTCGCGGCGCGGCGCATCGTTTTCTGTTTGTGCTCTATATCGCCCTGCGGCAACTGTTGCTCAGACTGAACATCCTGGTCCGGCAGCAGCCATGAGCATTCAGACCCGCATCGTGCTGTTTTGTGGCGGGCGCGGCAGCGCCACCATCATCCGCGCCCTGCTGCGTCACAGCGATATCGATCTGACCCTGCTGGTCAACGCCTATGACGACGGGCTTTCGACGGGCGCCTTGCGCAATTTCATTCCCGGCATGCTGGGCCCCTCGGATTTCCGCAAGAATCTCTCCTATCTCTTCGGCAACTATTCCCAGGCGCAGTATGCGCTCAAAAGCCTGATGGAATACCGCCTGCAGGGGCCGACCGGCGCGCTGGCGCGTTACGCGCAGAGCGGCGATGCGGCCGGGCTGGATGAACCGCTCAAAGGCTGGTTCGCGCAATTGCCGCCGCAGACTTGCGGCCGCTTGCGCGCGCTGCTGGGCGGCTTTTTCGCTCATGCCGAGGGGCGCAATTTCGATTATTGCGATTGTTCGCTGGGCAATCTTGTCTTCGCCGGCGCCTATTTGGAAAAGGACAGCGACTTTAACGCCGCCGCCGCCACGGTCAGCAGCTTGGTGGGCAGCCGCGCCAGATTGCTGAATGTGGGAGAAGAGCAGAACCGGGTGTTGGTGGGACTGAAACAGGATGGCAGCCTGCTCCCCAGCGAGGCCGCCATTGTGGGCGCGCAATCCTCCTCGCCCATCACAGATCTTTACTTGCTGGAACAGCCGCTGACCGCGCAGGAGATCCAAGCGCTGGCCGCGCAAGACCTTGCCGGCAAACAGAGTTGGCTGGCGGCGCGCGATACGGTGCCCAAACTGTCTCAAGCGGCGGCGCAGGCCTTGAGCGGCGCCGACATTATTCTCTACGGCCCCGGCACCCAGCATTCCTCGCTCTTTCCCAGCTATCGCATCGCCGGCGCCGCGCTGGCGGCCGCACCCGCGCCGGTCAAGGCGCTGGTGATGAACCTGGACGGCGACAACGACATCCAGGACCTGACGGCCGGCGATGTTGCCGATCGCGCCATGCGCTATGGCGCGGCGCTGACCCATATCCTGCTGCATGACGCTATGGCGCTGCCGTCCGGCACGCTGACCGGGCAAGACTATCGCGGCGCCGGCCTGGTGCGCCGCTCACTGGCCAACGCATCGCGATCCCATATCCACAACGGTACGGCGGTGGCCGAGACCGTGCTGGGACTGCGCGCCCGCCGCAGCCAGCCAAGCCTGGAAATCTTTGTCGACATTTTGGGCCGCTCCATCGCCAGCGAAGAGCTGGTCGAGGAATTCCTGGAGACGGACTGGGGCGGCTCCGGCGCGCACCTCACCCTCAATCGCGTCGCCCCGCAGCAAGACGGCATCGCCACATCCGATATCGGCGGCTTGTTTCCCGAGATCGCCTATTTGCGCGACTGGCTCGGCAAGGGCACATCCGACTATCTGGTGTTGATGACGGGCGACGGCGCGTACCGTTTCACCGACGTGCAGGCCATCATCCGGCTCTTGGAGCAGCAACGGTCCTTGGGAGGGGTGTTCGGTTCGCGCACCCAGAGCCGGCGCCAATTCATCACCTCGGTGCGCGCCGCCTATGGCGAGAGGCGCCTGCTTTATACCTTGGGCAAGGCGGCCGCGTTTTTTCTCAGCACATTGTTTTACCTGCGCACCGGTGTGATCTTCTCCGATCCGCTGACCGGCCTGCGCGTGTTTCGCCGCGAGGCCCTGGCGGGCTTGCGCGAAATTCCCGATGCCGCGCCCCTGGCGATTGTGCGCCAACTGATCCGCCAAGGCGTCGAAGTGGCGGAGCTGCCGGTGCTCTACCGCACCTTTTCCGGCTTCACCGATCCCAATTGGCGGGTGCGGCGCGGCTTGAAAAACCTCACGGCCTTGTTCTGATCATGCGGGTCTGTGCTCTCATTCCCGCCGCGGGGCG